>JALTLT010000060.1 GCA_027001815.1 Gammaproteobacteria bacterium
TGGGGCTGGAGCCCTTCATGCGCGGAGAGATCCCCCCCGACGAGGCGGCCCTGCGCCTCTTCCTGCGCGGCTTCGTGCCGCTCTTCGGCGGCGCCGGTCTGTTTCTCTGGATCGCCTGGCGGTTCGGCCGCCTCTACTGCGGCTGGCTCTGCCCGCACTTCTCGGTGGTGGAGACCATCAACGGCCTGCTGCGACGGGCGACCGGAAAGGTGAGCCTCTGGGACCGCAAGCCCCTGCCCCCCGAACTCCCCGACGGCCGGCGGATGGAACCCGATCGCCGCCTCTGGCCGGTGGTGATCGCCGCCGTGCTCTTCTTCGCCTTCCTCTGGGCGGTGGTGTTGCTCACCTACCTGCTGCCACCGGCGGAGGTGTATGGCAACCTGCTGCGCGGCGAGCCGACGCGCAACCAGACCCTCTTTCTGACCGCCGGGACCCTCGTCCTGACCGTCGAGTTCATGTTTGCGCGCCACCTCTTCTGTCGCTTCGCCTGTGCCGTCGGTGCCTTCCAGAGCATCGTCTGGATGGCCAACCGCAAGGCGATGGTGGTCTCCTTCGACCGCAGCCGGGCGGAGGCGTGCAAGGCGTGCAACAGCGCCTGCGAAAACGCCTGTCCCATGCGGCTGAAACCGCGTGCCATCAAGCGGCGCATGTTCACCTGTACCCAGTGCACCCGCTGCATCGACGCCTGTACCACCTTCGAGGAGCGGCGGGGAGAGACCACCCTGCTCACCTGGCGCCATGGCCAGGAGGCCCTCCAGGAGAGCGACCGCTGAAATGGAAGAGTTCGTCGGCAAACTGTGGCACCGTTTCATCACCCGGACCGCCGAGCGGCGCTTCCCCGAAGCGGTGGTCACGCTGCCGGAGATGCGGCGCAGCGTAGGAGTGATGTTCCGCGCCCTGGGCGGGGACGGGGGAGCGAGGATCGAAAACGCCACTCGCACCGAATTCGGAGGCCGCCGCAGCCTGCTGCAGAAGATCGCCGGGACCCACACCCACGTGGAACTGGGATGGAGGGACCAGGAGGCACTCCATCTGCCGGAACGGATCGATCTGCTCCCCAGCCGGGAACTCAACCGCGATCTCTATCTCTGGCTCGCCGCCCTGGCCTCCGGAGACTCGACGGACACTGGCGAGGCGTGGCTCATCCACAACCAGCGACTCACCCTGCGCGTGATCGCCTGCTTCCCCGGCATGGCCAGCCGCTATCGACGGCTGGTGGAAGCCGTGCTCCCCTTGCGCCCCGATCCCGCCGCGCTCCCCGCCGAAGAGGCGGAGCGGGAACGCACCATCCGCCAGGCGCTGCAACGCCCCGGCAGCGTGGAGGGGATCCCGGACCTCCCCTCACCACCGGCTCCCGTCCTCCTCTGGCTCCACCCCACCCCGCCGGGCCGCGGCTGCCGGGCGCCGGCAGGCGCCCCGGTTCCCGCCGAGCAGCAGGGGGAGGTGCATCGCCCGGAAGAGGAGCGCCGCTACCGGGCCGAGGAGGTGGAGATGCCCGACGGCAAGAAGGGGCTGGTGATGGATCGTTTCGAGAACATCTTCGGCTGGGCGGAGTTCATCAAGGTGGACCGGGCCACCGAAGAGGACGACGATCTCTCCGAGGCGGAACAGGCGGCGAAGGATCTCGATCACCTGAGCGTCGCCCGCGACCAGAAGGCATCGGCGAAGCGGATCCGGTTCGACCTCGACCTGCCCTCGGCGGAGAGCGACGATACCCCCCTGGGCGACGGCATTCTCGTGCCGGAGTGGGACTACCGCAAGGGCATCCTGCGCCCCGACCACTGCCGCATCCAGCCGATGATCGCGACCGATGCCGAGCCGGTGCCACTTCCCCCGCATCTTCGCGCCGCGGCCCGGCGCATCCGCGCCCAGTTCGAGTCGTTGATGCCGACCCGTGTCTGGCACCGGGCCCAGCCGGAGGGCGGCGAAGTGGATCTGGAGGCCTATCTCGACTTCGTCACCGAGCGGGCTCTCGGCCATGCGCCGGCGGACTCGGGCCTCTACCGCGACTTTCGCGGTTCCCTGCGCGATCTCTCCTGCCTGTTGCTCGCCGACCTGTCGCTCTCCACCGACACCTGGGTGAGCAACGAGTCGCGGGTCATCGACGTGATCCGGGACTCTCTCATGCTGTTCGCCGAGGCCTTGTCGGCCACCGGCGATCCCTTCGCCATCTACGGCTTCTCTTCGCGCCATCGCGACCATGTCCGTTTCCACATCCTCAAGAACTTCCGCGAGCACCACTCGGACCGGGTACGCGGACGCATCCAGGTGATCCGCCCCGGCTTCTACACCCGCATGGGCGCCGCGATTCGCCAGGCGAGTTCGATCCTGGAGCGGGAACCTACCGGACAGAAACTGTTGCTTTTGATCACCGACGGAAAACCCAACGACCTCGATCAGTACGACGGACGTTACGGCATCGAGGACACTCGCATGGCGCTGATCGAGGCGCGCCAGAAAGGGTTGCAACCGTTCTGCGTAACGATCGACGACCGCGCCTCCGACTATCTCCCCCACCTGTTCGGCCCACAGGCCTACGTGGTGATCCGCAATCCCGAGGATCTGCCCCGCCAGCTTCCGCTCCTCTATGCCCGTTTGACCGGTCACTGAAAAACTCCGGAACACGGAGGGGGGAGAGCGCCACCTGCTCCATCCCGCATCGCGGCCCTTTCCATGACGACATGTCATCGAAAACGTAACAGGATGTAAAAAAAGACGTCCTGGCCTGTTTCAACGCCGGAAGCCGAAAATGCGATTTCCGGCTTCCTCACATTTTCAATGACTTGGCGTCATTGAAAACGGCGGTGCATCCCTCCACCGCGACACAGGCTGCCGAAAAACGGTGTTTTTCAACAGCCTGGCAAAGGAACGGCAAACCGCGCTTCCCGCTCCCGAGCCGCGGAAGAACATGGGCGGGCCCATTCGACATCCTGCCGGCCCCGGCCAGCCTCTCCTCCCCGCAAATACCTCTCCGCTAACAGGATGTTGAAAAAGGCCGTCCTGGCCTTTTTCGACGCCGGAAGCCGAAAATGCGATTTCCGGCTTCCTCACGTTTTCAATGACTTGGCGTCATTGAAAACGGCGGTGCATCCCTGCACCGCGGCACAGGCTGTCGAAAAACGGTGTTTTTCAACAGCCTGCTAGCAGTCGAATTTGATTTGACCTGCATCAAGGCCACCGTAGACGAACGGGGCTTTACTTCATGATGTCGTACCAAAACTTCTTTTTTGGGAGGGAGTGGAAAATGAGAATCCCCAGGATCGTCACCTCCGCAGCCGTGCTGACACTGATGTTGGCAAGTGGCAGCGGTGCATTTGCAGCAACCAAGAACCAGCCACCGAAACTCTCCGAGGCTGAGTTCGAAAAGGCCAAGACACTGTACTTCCAGCGTTGCGCAGGATGTCACGGTGTACTGCGCAAGGGCGCCACCGGCAAGAACCTGGAGCCCAAGAACACGCTCAAGAAAGGCACCAAACGGCTGAGTCGCATCATCCAGCTCGGCACCGAAGGCGGCATGAACAACTTCGACGACGTGCTGACCAAGGAAGAGATCACCCTTCTGGCCAAGTACATCCAGCTCGAGCCGCCGGTTCCGCCGGAGATGCCGCTCGAGCTGATGAAGGAGCGGCGGAAGGTATACGTCGACCCCAAGGACTATCCCACCAAACCGTTGCATGGCCGCAACTGGAAGAACTTCTTCCTGGTCATCGAGCGTGACGTGGGCAAGGTGGCGGTGATCGACGGCGACAAGCACGAGATCGTCGCCCACATCGATACCGGCTATGCCGTGCACGTGATGAAGTCGGTGGAGCACTCCAAGGTCGCCAAGGCACGCGACATCGGCCGCTTCTGGTACACCATGGGGCGTGACGGCAAGCTGACCAAGATCGACCTCTGGCAGACGCCGGACAAGATGCGGGTGGCCGAGGTTCAGGTCGCCTACGACGCGCGTGACGTGGCGGTGTCCGGTGACGGAAAGTACATCATCGGTGGCGGTTACTGGCCCCCCCATTTCGTGATCGTCGATGCCGTTACCATGGAGCCTCTCAAGGTGGTCTCCTCGCGCGGGGTCAACGTGGATGGCAAGTACGTCAACGAATCTCGCGTCGCGGCCGTCTACAACACGCCCAATGCCCCCACCTGGCTGGTAGCGATGAAGGAACTCGGGCAGATGTGGCAGGTGGACTATAGCGATCTGGACAACCTGCGCATCGAGCAGATCGATTCGGCCAAATTCCTGCATGACGGCTTCTTCGATCCCACCGGACGCTACTTTCAGATCGCGGCCAACGCCTCCAACAAGATGGTGGTGGTGGACACCAAGGACCGCAAGCTCGAGGCGATGATCGACGTGGCCAAGCTGCCGCATCCCGGCCCGGGCGCCAACTGGGTCGATCCCAAGTGCGGTCCGGTGGGCGGCACCGTCCATCTTGGTGTTGGCCAGATCACCGTCTGGGGCAACGACCCGGCCAAGCATCCCAAGCAGGCCTGGAAGGTGTGCTACACGGTGGAGACCGACGGCCCCGGCGTCTTCATCCGCACCCATCCGAAGAGCCGCTACGTCTGGGCCGACCAGACCAAGCATCCGGAGCCCGAGGTACAGCAGAGTATCCAGGTGCTCGACAAGAAGACCCGCAAGATCGTCAAGACCATCCAGGTCACCGACAAGCCCGGATATGCCGCTGTGCATATCGAGTTCAACGCCGATGGCTCGGAGGTGTGGGTCTCCGTCTGGAACCGCAAGGACAGCAAGGAGCCCAATGGCGAGATCGTGGTCTACGACGCCAAGACCCTCAAGGAGAAGACCCGGATCAAGGGCCTCTACGCGCCGACCGGCAAGTTCAACGTCCACAACCGGATCGACCACGTCACCTGATGACGGGTCCCGCAAGGACATGAACTGTTGAAGGGCACAAGGGGCGGGCATGAACATTCATGTCCGCCCCTTTTTTCGCCGGCACGGCCGCCGATTGCCCTGCGGAACTCCTCACTTTGCATCGACTCAAGAACGAGACCCGATCCATGGCCAGATACAGCAGACCCGGTTTGATGTCACGCAAGGTCCTCATGGGAACCACTCTGGGGGCGGCGCTGTTTTTCATGATCGTCGGCGTGATCTTCTGGGGTGGCTTCAACACCGCGATGGAAGCGACCAACACCCTGGAATTCTGCGTCTCGTGCCACGAGATGGAAGAGAACGTCTATCAGGAATATACAAAGACCGTCCACTTCATAAACGGGGCGGGCGTACGCGCCGTCTGCTCCGATTGCCACGTACCGAAGGACTGGATCCACAAGGTGATCCGCAAGGTGCAGGCCTCCAACGAGGTGCTGCACAAGATCCTCGGCACCATCGACACACCCGAGAAGTTCAATGCCAAGCGGCTCGAACTGGCACGCCACGTCTGGGAGACCATGAAGGAGACCGACTCCCGCGAGTGCCGTAACTGCCACGACTTCACCACCATGGACCCGGAGAAGCAGAGGCCCCGTGCCCGCAAGCAGCATCTCAACGCCATGCGTGCGGGCAACACGTGTATCGACTGCCACAAGGGCATTGCCCACAACAAGGTTCACGACCAGCTCGAGGACGAGGAGCTGGATGCCATCTCCGCGCCCGATCCGGAACTGGCCATGTCGGAGCTGCCATCCCAGTGGGCGGCCTGGATCGAGAAGCAGGAGCAGGAGAAGGCCGCCAAGATCGCCGCCGCCAAGGCCGCACCGTCTCCCGCGCCGGCACCCGCCTCCCCGGCGGAGGGGGGTTCCGCTGCTCCGGCCGGGGGGATGATCGACTGGAACGGCGTGCCCTCACGCACCATCACCCTCTTCTATCCGGGCCAGGCCTCCATGGAGTGGGTGCTGCGCGGCCGGGATCACGGCGGTGCCCGTCCCTTCAAGGCCGGCGACCGCTGCTTCGACTGCCACGACGAGGAGACGGCCGACATGGGCCAGAAGATCGTCACCGGCGAGAAGGCCGAACCCCAGCCGATTCCCGGCAAGCGTGGCAGCATCCCGGTGGAGGTGCAGGCGGCCCACGACGCGGAATACCTCTATCTCCGCTTCTCGTGGGAGGATGGCGAACACGCCCCGGTACCGTGGGTCGATGGCGGGAAGATGGATCCGGACAACCCGGTCAAGCTGGCCATGATGTTCGCCACGGACGAGGTGGAGTACGCCGACCGCGCCGGCTGCTGGGGCACCTGTCACGCCGACCTCAACGGCATGCCCTTCCATCCGGAGGGAGAGAAGGTGACCAAGTACATCAAGGAGAGCCGGACCAGGATCGAGACCCGCGGCCGTGGCGGAAAGCCTCTGGGTGGCTGGGACAAGCGCAAGCCGGAGGAGGAGATCCAGGCCGAGTTCGGAGCGGGCCACTTCATGGATCTGGTGCGCTTCAAGATCGGCGAACAGAGGGTTGAGGACGGGCATGTCCTCGCCGACCGGGTGATGGATGGCGGCGAGGGTGCCGAATTCCACGCCAGCCACAGCGCTGGCCGCTGGGTCGTGGAGATGAAGCGCAAGCTGAAGTCCGGCAAGCCAGGCGATATCGCCATCGAGCCGGGACAGCAATACAACTTCGGCTTCGCCATCCACGACGACCACGCCAACGGCAGATGGCACCACGTCTCCCTGGGCTACCGCCTGGGGCTCGACGACCCGGAGGCGGAGATCAACGCGGTAGGACGCTGATCTCCCTCGACGGGGGTGGCGTGCCAGCCGGGCACGCCACCCCCTTTCCCTTCTCGCCCTTTCCCTGCTTACGCACCATCCCCTCGTCGACTCCTCGTCGCACATCCCCTCGCCATGACACGCCGCGTGGGATTCGCGCACCCCGCAGCCCCACCGGGCACGGCACCGATCGTGACTTTCAGCTTGGAGTCCGACAGGCTGATCGGCCGGGGATGGCCTTTTTCAACGCCGGAAGCCGAAAATGCGATTTCCGGCTTCCTCACGTTTTCAATGACTTGTGGTCATTGAAAGCGGCGGTGCATTCATGCACCGCGGCACAGGCTGTTGAAAAACGGTGTTTTTCAACAGCCTGTTAATAGTACAATGGGGGGCCGGTCCGCACGTGCCGGAAAAGATGATTTTTCGCATTACCGCGAGCGTGGCCCCCGGGCGCGCGCATCGTCGGCCCGCCCGCACCCGTTCCATGAAGGAGGTTCGTCAGCCCCATGCACACGCCGTTTTCGCCGATTCGAGGAATGATCCTGGCCACCCTGCTGGCCCTGCCGTTGGCGGCCGGGGCCGATGGTGACGCTGCGCCTCTCCAGGTGGAGGTCACCATCAAGAAGATGAAGTTCCAGCCCGCCGAGGTGACCGTGAAGAGGGGCGGATCGGTACGCTGGGTCAACCGCGAAAAGCGGCAGTATCACAATGTCTGGTTCGAGGCGCTGGGCGAGGAGGAGCCGGACTATCTCTTCCCGGAAGATGTCTATGAGCGACGCTTCGACGAGGCGGGGGACTTCCCCTACCGCTGCGGCCCCCACCCCGAGATGCGCGGGATCGTGCACGTG
>JALTLT010000061.1 GCA_027001815.1 Gammaproteobacteria bacterium
CGCTCCAGGAGGCCTCCCCATGAGCCGCCTGTTCCTCTGCGAGAAACCCGCCCAGGCCCGCGACATCGCCCGGGTGCTGGGCGCGCGGCAGAGGGGCGACGGCTGCCTGAACGGCCCCGGCGTCACCGTCACCTGGTGCGTGGGGCACCTGCTGGAGATGGACCCTCCGGAGGCCTACGGCGAGGAGCTGAAGCGCTGGCGCCTGGAGACCCTGCCGATCCTCCCCTCCCGCTGGAAGTTGCACCCCCGCAAGGGTGCGGCCGGCCAGCTCAAGACCATCGGCCGGCTGCTCAAGTCGGCCTCCGAGGTGGTGGTGGCCACCGACGCCGACCGGGAGGGCGAGACCATCGCCCGCGAGGTGCTCGACCGGTTCGGCTGGAGGGGGCCGGTCCTCCGTCTGTGGCTCTCCGCCCTGGACGAGGCGAGCATCCGCAAGGCGCTCGCCGGCCTTCTGCCTGGCGAGAAGACCCGTCCCCTCTATCTCGCCGGGCTGGCGCGCTCGCGCGCCGACTGGATGGTGGGCATGAACCTCACCCGGGCCTATACGATCCTCGGCCGCGAGCGGGGCCACGATACCGTGCTCTCGGTCGGCCGGGTGCAGACCCCCACCCTGCGGCTGGTGGTGGACCGCGACCGCGAGATCGAGGCCTTCCGCCCCCGCTCGTACTGGGAGGTGGTGGCGATGCTGGAGAAGGCGGGAGCGCCCTTTCCCGCCCGCTGGCGGCCGTCCGGGGCGATCGCGGACGAGGAAGGCCGCTGCATGCGCGAGCAGGCCGCCCGCGAGGTGGCCACCCGCATCCAGGGGCGCACGGCGGTCGTGACCCACGCCGAAACCAAACGGGTCCGGGAGGCCCCTCCCCTGCCCTTCGACCTCGGCACCCTGCAGCAGGAGGCCTCCAGGCGCTGGGGCATGGGCGCCCAGCAGGTCCTGGACATCGCCCAGTCCCTCTATGAGACCCACAAGGCGACCACCTACCCTCGTACCGACTGCCGCTACCTGCCGGAGAGCATGTTCGGGGAGGTCGACCAGGTGCTCGAGGCCCTGGTGGCCTCCGACCCCGATCTCGAGCCCCTGGTCCGGCGCGCGGACCGGACGCTCCGGTCCCGCGCCTGGAACGACAAGAAGATCACCGCCCACCACGCGATCATCCCGACCACCGCACCCTGCGATGTGTCGGGAATGAATGCCGACGAGCGGCGCCTCTACGACCTGATCCGGCGCCACTACCTGGCCCAGTTCTATCCCCGGCACGAGTACGACCAGACCGAGGTTGAACTGGCGATTGGAGAGGAGGCCTTCGAGAGCAGGGGCCGGCGGATCCGGGCCGCGGGATGGCGAACGCTCCTCGGCCGGGACGAGCCGGACGAGAATGGCGAACAGGCCGTGGACCTGCCGCCGCTCGAAGAGGGCGACCGCTGCGCGGTCGTCGACGCGAGGATGGAACGCAAGGAGACCCGGCCGCCCAGGCGCTACACCGAGGGCACCCTGATCGCGGCGATGAAGAACGCTGCCCGCCTGGTGGAGGATCCGCAGCTCCGGAAACGGCTGCGCGAAACGGCCGGAATCGGCACGGAAGCGACCCGGGCGGGGATCATCCAGACGCTGCTGGACCGTGGGTTTCTGCGCAAGGAGAAGAAACACCTGGTCTCGACCGAGACCGGGCGGGCGCTCATCGACGCCCTGCCGGAACCGGTGAAGGATCCGGGTACCACGGCGCTGTGGGAGCAGGCCCTCGAGGACATCGCCCAGGGGCGTGGCGACATGGCCACCTTCCTGGAGCGTCAGGCGG
>JALTLT010000062.1 GCA_027001815.1 Gammaproteobacteria bacterium
GGCAAGCCCGTTCGCCGGGAGGAATGTCCACCGGACATTCCCCGTTTTCCGGCTCACCCCTGCCGCCAACGCCCCCGGGAGGGCCTTCCCGCCTCTCGGGGCGGAGTGACCTTCAGCTTGAAGTCCGACAGGCTGCTGGCCTCATTGAAAACGTGAGGAAGCCGGAAATCGCTTTTTCAACATCCTGTGAATATTCACCAGCGCAGGGGGTCGTTCGCCCGTTGCGGTCGGGCGTATCATGGATGCTGGTCCGTTCCTCCCGGAAGGTGTCTGCCCATGTTCATTCGTACCCTCCTCCGCTTCCCTGCGGTAGCTCTTCTGGCGCTCTCCCTCCTCGCCGTATCCCTCTCTGCCGTGGCCGACGACACGCGAAGCGTGGTGCGGATCCCCTATGCCGATCGCCAGCAACTCACCCGGCTGGTGGAGATCGTCGCCCCCTGGGAGGCCCGCGACGGGGTGGTGATCGCCGACGTCTCGCCGGCCCAGCTCGAACTGCTGAAGAAGGCGGGGTTCCGTTGGGAAGTGCTCTATCGGGATCGAAGGGAGATGGTGGAGAAGCGGAGCGGAGCGGCGGTCAGTGCCCTCGACGCCGGTCTCTATCACACCTACGAGGAGGTCAAGGCGGAACTGGCCGCCATCGCCGCCGACCATCCCGATATCGCCATGGTGGTGGATATCGGCGATAGCTGGGAGAAGAGCCAGGGGATCGCCGATCGGGACATCCTGGCCATCAAGCTGAGTGGCAACGTGGCGGTGGAGGAGGACGAACCGGAGGTGCTCTTCGTCGGCGCCCATCACGCGCGGGAGTGGATCTCCGTGGAGGTTCCCCTGATGCTCGCCCGCCATCTGGCGGACAACTACGCCACCGATCCCCTGATCCGCAGCCAGCTCGACAATGGCGCCATCTGGATCGTGCCGATGGTCAACCCCGACGGCCACCACTACTCGGTGGTGGCCGACCGCTGGTGGAGGAAGAACCGGCGTCTCAACGCGGATGGCAGTTATGGCGTGGATCTCAACCGCAACTATGGCTATCAGTGGGGCGGCCCGGGCTCCAGCAGCGATCCGCGTTCGGACACCTATCGGGGAACCGCACCCTTCTCCGAACCCGAGAGCCAGGCGATCCGTGACCTGGGCCTCGCTCACGATTTCGAGGCGATGATCACCTACCACAACTACAGTCAACTGGTGCTCTACCCCTGGGGTTACGACAGCGTGGCGGCACCGGAGAAGAGGTTGCTGGACGGCATGGCCCGGGAGATGGCGGACCTCATCCAGGGGGTGCACGGAGTGCGTTACACACCGCAACAGAGTTCCGAGCTCTACCTCTCCTCGGGCACCACGGACGACTGGTTCTACGGGGAACTCGGCACCTGGGGCTTCACCATCGAGCTGCGCCCGAAGGGTTTCCCCTGGTTCTTCGAGTTGCCGGAGAGCCAGATCGTGCCCACCTTCGAAGAGAATCTGCCCGCGGCCCTCCATCTCATCTCGTGGGCGGAGAGCCCGGAGCCGGCGCCGGACGTGAAGGCCAATGGTCTGGATACGGCCGTGGTTCTCGTCCAGGGGGAGCCGCTGGAGATCACGGCGGCGCTGGCCGCCGGCAACCGCCTCGGCGGTGATGCCGACTGGTGGATGGTGGCGGAGAGCCCCATGGGTCCGTACCACTACCGGGCGGCCAGCGATCGCTGGGTGGCGGGCGACGGCGTCACCTGGCAGGGGCCGATCCAGGAGCTGCCGGCGCGCACGGTGCTCGACATGAGCACGCTGCCGCCCGGCGACTACCTCTTCCGTTTCGGCATCGACGTGCAGCAGGATGGTATCATCGATCCTATGCGTGTCTGGTGGGACGAGGTATCTGTCACGATCCTTCCTGCGCGCTGAGATCCTGACGTTTCTCCTCCTGGCAGGATGTTGCAAAAGGCCATGCCGGCCTTTTGCAACACCGGAAGCCGAAAATGCGATTTCCGGCTTCCTCACGTTTTCAATGAGACTGGCAGCCTGACGGACTTCAAGCTGAAGGTCACTCCGCTTCTCGGGGCCCCGCGGAATGCACCAGAACCTGATGGCCCGTCAAGGGCCGACAGGCTGCCAGGTCATTGAAAACGGCGGTGCATCCATGCACCGCGGCGCAGGCTGCCGAAAAACGGTGTTTTTCAACAGCCTGCCAGGGTGGCCCGCGGAGCGTCGGGCCGCCGGAGGCGATTCTGTCCCGCATCCTCTGCTGATGGGAGTACCGGCTGCATGAACCTGGAAAAGGTGATCTTCGCGTTTTTCATCCTCCTGGCGCTTACCCTCAACTTCGGCTTCTTCGTGGGCGACATCGCCGACCCCGTCCACCACAATGTCTACGAGCTCTTCGCCGCCCTGGTCGTCAGCCTCATCGCCACGGTTCTAAAGTTCGGTGACCGCACCCACCTGGGAGCTGTGCTGCTGGCCACCAGCCTGGTGGCCGATCTCCAGCTCATCGCCGCGGCGGTGGTGTGGGGGTGGGCCGAGCACGTCAGCGCCACGGGGCTGACCCCCCACGTGATGGCGGCCATCGTCTCGCTGTCGGGAGGTGCAGTGCTCGCCAACGTGACCTCGGTGGTTCTCCTGGTGAGCGAGACGATGATGGTTCGCCGCTGAGTGAAGAGGGGCGCCGGGATGAAAAACGTGGTATTCATCCTGCTTCGGCGCCTCCACCTGCCACTGATCGTCCTCATCCTGGTCTATGCGGTCTCCATCCTCGGTTTCGTGGTGATTCCCGGCCAGGACGACCAGGGCAATCCCTGGCGCATGGACTTCTTCCACGCCTTCTACTTCGTCAGTTTCATGGGGTCGACCATCGGTTTCGGTGAGATCCCCTACCCCTTCACGGGGGCGCAACGGATGTGGGCATCGGTGACCATCTATGCAACGGTGATCGCCTGGCTCTACGGCATCGGCAGCCTGCTCTCGATCATCCAGGACCCTGCCTTCCGACAGCTCATCACCGAGAATACCTTCCGCAGGGCGGTGCGGCGCATGCGGGATCCCTTCTACCTGGTGGGGGGGTACGGGGATACCGGGAGCCAGCTCGTCCGATCGCTGGTGGATGCCGGTTTCCGGGTGGTGGTGGTGGACATCGACCCCGAACGCATCAATCTGCTGGATCTGGAAGACCTGGGCGTCTTCGTTCCCGGCCTGTGCGCCGATGCCGCCAATCCGGAGGTACTGGAGATGGCGGGGCTCAAGCTCCCCAACTGCATCGGCGTGGTCGCCCTGACCAATCACGATCACGTCAACCTCATGGTCGCCATTACCACCAAGCTGCACGACCCCCGGTTACCGGTGATCGCCCGGGCGGAGACCTCCTCCGCCGAGGCGAATATCGCCTCCTTCGGTACCGAATACATCATCAATCCCTTCGAGGTGTTCGCCGAACAGCTCACCCTCGCCCTCCATGCGCCGGGAGCCCTCCTCCTGCAGGAGTGGCTGGCGGCCGCTCCCCACGAAAGGCTGGAGGAGCCGCTCTTCCCGCCCCACGGCAAGTGGATCCTCTGTGGCTACGGGCGCTTCGGTCAGGCCATCCACCGCCGCTTTCAGGCGGTCGACGAGTCGTTGGTGGTGGTGGAGGTCAAACCGGAGAAGATGAGGGTTCCACCGGGCAGCATCGCCGGTCGTGGTACCGAGGCCCACACCCTGCTGGAGGCGGGGGTGGAGGAGGCGGTCGGTATCATCGCCGGCACCAACGACGATGCAGACAACCTCTCCATCATCCTCACTGCGCGCGAGCTCAATCCCGATCTCTTCACCGTCGTGCGACAGAACCAGCGTCTCAACGATGCGGTGTTCCGGGCCATTCATGCCGATCTGGTGATGCGGCGGGGAGACATCATCGCCCATCGCATCTTCTCGCTCATCATCGCCCCCCTGCTGGAGGAGTTTCTCGAGGAGGCCAAGCGGCAGGGCAATGCGTGGGCCAACCAGTTGGTGGCGCGCCTCAGCGGGCTGCTGGGAGAGGAGGCACCGGCGATCTGGGAGGTGGAACTGGACAGGGAGCGGGCGCCGGCGGTGGTCGCCGGTATCGCCGAGCACGGCCAGCTCGCGCTCGAGATTCTGCTGCGCGACCCTCGTGACCGGGAAGCGAGCCTCTCCTGCATCCCCCTCTATCTGTGGCGTGGCGGTCGCAGGGAGCTGCTGCCGGACGGGAAGATGCCGCTCCACCCCCACGACCGGATCCTCTTCTGCGGTCAGCCGCAAGCCCTCTCGCAGATGGAGTGGATCCTACAGAATCGACGGGTTTTGCATTACATTGTCACCGGAGAGGAGCTTCCGGGGGGATGGGTGTGGAGGAAGCTCAACCGCCGTGAGGATTCGCCGGCCCTCTGACCACCCCCTGCGTGACCGGGGGTGAATACTACCAAACCAGAAAAACAGGAGTCACCGATACGATGTCCGATACCAAGATCCTTCTTCCCGAGTCCGAGATTCCGGCCCAGTGGTACAACGTGATCGCCGACATGCCCAATCCGCCGGCGCCCCCGCTGGGCCCCGACGGTCAGCCCATCACCCCCGACGCCCTGTCGGCCATCTTCCCCGATGCGCTCATCGAGCAGGAGGTGAGCGGTGAACGATGGATCGACATCCCCGACGAGGTGCGGGAGATCTATCGTCTTTGGCGCCCCTCGCCGCTGTTCCGGGCCCGCCGCCTCGAGAAGGCCCTGGGTACACCGGCGCGGATCTACTACAAGTACGAGGGGGTGAGCCCCGCCGGCTCACACAAGCCCAACACCGCCCTGGCGCAGGCCTGGTACAACCGCGAGGCGGGGATTCGTCGCCTCACCACCGAGACCGGTGCCGGGCAGTGGGGGTCGTCGCTCGCCCTGGTGGGACAGATGTTCGGCATCGAGGTGCGGGTCTACATGGTCAAGGTGAGCTACGAGCAGAAGCCCTTCCGCCGTTCCATGATGCAGGTGTGGGGCGCCGAGGTGCTGGCCAGTCCCACCGACCAGACGGAGGCGGGTCGACGGATCCTCGCCGAGGATCCCGACTCTCCCGGTTCCCTTGGTATCGCCATCTCCGAGGCGGTCGAGGAGGCCGCCTCCCGGGACGACACCAACTACAGCCTCGGCTCGGTGCTCAACCATGTCCTCCTGCACCAGACGGTGATCGGTCAGGAGGCGAAGAGGCAGCTCGAGATGGTCGGCGACTATCCCGACGTGGTGATCGCCCCCTGTGGCGGCGGATCCAATTTCGGCGGCATCGCCTTCCCCTTCTTCGCCGACAAGGCGGCGGGCAGGGAGGTGAGGCTGCTGGCGGTGGAGCCCACCTCCTGTCCCACCCTGACCAAGGGGCAGTACGCCTACGATTTCGGTGACACCATCGGTCTGACCCCGCTCATGAAGATGTACACCCTCGGTCACGACTTCATGCCTCCCGGCATCCACGCCGGCGGCCTGCGTTATCATGGTGATTCGCCGCTGGTCTCCCAGCTCTACCACGAGGGGCTCATCGAGGCGGTGGCGGTTCCCCAGCTCGCCACCTTCGAGGCGGGCGTGGCCTTCGCCCGCGCCGAGGGGATCATTCCCGCCCCCGAGTCGTGTCACGCCATCTGTGCCGCTATCGACGAGGCGAACAGGGCCAGGGAGACGGGCGAACCGAAGACCATCCTGTTCAACCTCTCCGGTCACGGCCACTTCGACATGGCCGCCTATGACCGCTATTTCAATGGTGAACTGGAGGACTTCGAATACTCCGAGGAGGCGGTCCGGGCCTCCATGGCGAAGCTCCCGAAGGTGGGCTGAGGAGGGGCTCCCCGGGGCTGGGGAGGGAGGTCCCGCGGCAGGGGGTCGGTGCGGCCCGGGATGGCTGTCGCCGGCCCCCTCGTTCGTGGGGGGGTGGAACCTCTCCCACTCCGGGTGTCAAGCACTTTATTCACAACGTCAAGAGTTTGAAGCAGGATTGTCAAAAAGCGAACATTCTGCGAGTCCTGGATGAGGAAGTTTTTCTAACCGATTGATTTTTGGTTGCGTATTCAACTGGTCACGATTTATCCAATTTAACCGCAATGCAATGAACTCGACGCCTGGAGGCGGTTTTTCGGGTTTGCTCCACAGAGTTATCCACAGCTTTTGTGGAAAAGTTTCAAAGCATGAAATGCAACAACGGGTTAGCGAATTCCTCTCCACCAGGATGCCCCCCGGAGTGTCCCGGATGCGACCATCGCCTCCTCTCCGAGGAGGCCTCCCGACGCCAGAAGGAGGGTTGGCTGCGCAGCGCTCTCGCCCCCTGGCGGGAGAGATTCGAACCGATGCAGGCGCTGCCCGACGGCGCCTGGCGGGGCTACCGTTCCCGGGTCACCCTGCACCTGCGCTGGAGGGAAGGGTGGCAGGCGGGGCTGCTGCGTCGGGACGAGCTGATCCCGATCCCCGGCTGCCCGGTCCATGCTCCCCTGATCAACCGCTCCCTGGAGCTCCTCCTGCCGCGTCTGCCGGAGCCGGGACGGTTCCCCCTCGCCTGGTGGGTCCAGTCGGGCGCGCAGCTCACCCTGGTGCTCCGCAGTCACCGGGAGCCGCCGCTGGAGTGGCTCGACGAGCGCACGCTACGCCACCTGGAGGAGAGCGGACTGGAGGGGTTGTGGATCAATCTCCATCCCGCTACCGGCCGGCGGCTCTTCGCCAAGCGCGGCTGGCGCCTCCTCTGGGGGCAGGAGCGGTCGCGGGACGCGATGGGGAATCTCCACGGCCCCGCCTCCTTTCGCCAGCTCTCCGGGGATATCGCCCGGCGGGCCATCGACCGGGCAGAGGCGCATCTGCGTCCGGAGAGGGGTGAAGGTGTGGTCGACCTCTACTGTGGCATCGGCTCCACCCTGCGGCGGTGGCGGGAACGGGGGGCGGAGGCGGTCGGCGTGGAACTGGGTGGCGAGGCCGCGGCATGTGCGAGAGAGAACGCACCCGGCGCCACCGTTCTGCGGGGGTGTTGCGCCCAACGGCTGCCGCAACTGGAGAGTTGGCTGGAGGAGATGGGTGGCAGGCGTGTGGTCGCCTACCTCAATCCCCCGCGGACCGGCCTGGAGGAGGAGGTCGTGGCGTGGATCGTCCGGCACCGGGATCGCTTCTCCCGCCTCGCCTACCTCTCCTGCAGTGCGGGCACCCAGCGACGGGATCTGGAGCGCCTCGAAGAGGGGGGATACGGAGTGGAGGCGCTGGCCCCCTTCGACTTCTTTCCGCGCACCCGCCACGTGGAGAATCTGGCCCTGCTGGCGTGAGGGCCGCGATCCTGGCAGACTCCCGGAGGGATGAGAGTGATGAAACAGGATATCTTCGTGGATCCGGAATCGGGAGTGGTGGAGGAGCACTATGCGGTGGTCTATGCACCGCGGCGCCAACGTGACCGCTTCCCGGACAGTTGTGTGGAACTCCACGCCACTGCGGAGGAGGCGCTCGCCGCCGCCGATCCCCAGGCGAGACGGTACGCCGCGCGGGTGATGGGGCCCTCCCGTTCCTCCGAGGGGGTGAGGCTCTACTACCTGGTCCACTGGATGGGGGAGTAGACGGTCGTGGCTCCAGGGAGAAAGGAGGTTTCGCCGTTGACGTGCGTCAATGCCGCCGCCGGCCCCCTGGGGTATTGAAAAGGTGTGGATAGAATCTAGGAAACTCTGAACAATTCATCCCTGAATTGTCAGAGTACGGGAGCCGAAAAACGCGGTTTTCGGCTCCCTTGCAAAATCAATCACCTGCGGTGATTGATTTTGGCGGCACATCCCTGTGCCGCAGGAATCTCTGAATAAATCAGAGATTCCTCTATGCTTGATCTTGAAAGTCCGGTTGGTTTCATCAAGGCCGCCGGGCGAGAGGTTCCGCCCTGCGGCCCCCGAGGCATGAGAAGGAGCGAGCCATGAGAATCAGCACACGTGATCCCATCACTCTCAACGACGTCCCCGATCCCGAGAATCACCCCTACGTGATCGAGGGGGAGGGCGACAGCGCCATCAAGATCTATTTCGAGAACGAGGAGAACAAGAAGGCCTACCTGGAGATCGCCGTCGAGCATCCGGGTGAGGACTTCGAGACCAATCTCGACAATCCGCAGCCCATGGGCGGCGACGTCGTTCGTCACTGACCTGGGCCGCGACCCCCCACATCCGACCCCGCGGGCTTGGCAGGCTGTTGAAAAACATCGTTTTTCGGCAGCCTGTGCCGCGGTGCATGGATGCACCGCTGTTTTCAATGAGGGCAACAGCCTGTCGGACTTCAAGCTGAAGGTCACTCTGCCCCGAGAGGCGGGAAGGCCCTCCCGGGGGACGCCGTGAACCCTTTTCGGCTGTGCTGTCCTGTTTCGCCGAAAAGGCCGGCCCCGCCATCCCTGGCGGGGCGTTCGGAGAGCTTCCTTCGTCAACAGGACGAAGGGTCTCTCCTCACCCTTGGGGGCTCGTCGGCGGCCTGCGGCGCTGCGCGGTCCTGCTCCGCTTGCAGGGCCGGGGCTTGCCATCCGTGGCAAGCCCGTTCGCCGGGAGGAATGTCTACCGGACATTCCTCGTTTTCCGGCTCACCCTTGCCGCCAACGCCCCCGGGAGGGCCTTCCCGCCTCTCGGGGCCCCGCGGAAAGCACCAGAACCTGACGGTCTATCAAAGGCCGACAGGCTGCCAGGTCATTGAAAACGTGAGGAAGCCGGAAATCGCATTTTCGGCTTCCGGCGATGAAAAAGGCCAGGACGGCCTTTTTCAACATCCTGTTATGCATCAAGGAAGATGAGCTATGAGTCCAACGATATTCAGAGAGCGAGGATATAGGTTTTTCTTCTTCTCGCGTGAAGAGTCAAGGATGCATGTTCACATCTATTGTGGAGATGGCGAGGCAAAGTATTGGCTGGAGCCAAGTATCAAACTGGCAAAGAACTATAATCTTTCCGAGGGGCAGCTTACCCAGATAGAACGCATCATTGAGGCACACTACGATGAGCTCACAGACGCTTGGAAAGAACACTTCGGGGGTTGAAGTGTCACACATATCTCCTCATGGCATTTGGTTGCTGGCGGGGGATAAGGAATATTTCATGCCTTATGAGGATTTCCCGTGGTTCAAAAATGCAGCTATAGAGGCAGTGCTAAAAGTCGAGGAGCCGAGTCCCGGTCACTTTTACTGGCCGGAACTGGATGTCGATCTAACGCTGGAAATCATTGAGCACCCTGAGCGTTTCCCGCTCAAAGCAAAAAATGCATAACAAACGCATTGAGTCTGCGCCCCTCCGGGGCGCCGGACCTCGCTATCGCTCGGCCGCCCATGCGCAACCCAACGTGAGGAAGCCGGAAATCGCATTTTCGGCTTCCGGTGTTGAAAAAGGCCAGGACGGCCTTTTTCAACATCCTGTCAGGGGCCGTGTGCCTGGGGCCCGTGGAGGGGCATATTGCCCCGGCACGCCGCGCCGCTCCCGTCTCTGCTAGAATCGGGTGAATGGTCACCGGTGATTCGGCAAGGGGCAGGGGAGCGGCATGACCGCCGATATCCGCATGGTGGGGGAAGAGGAGCTGCGGCGCCTGGCCTCCGTTGCCCGCGAGGGAGAGCGGCGTCGGACCAATCTCAACCTGCACGCGGCGTTCTCGGATCCGGTTCAGCGGTTCTTGAACGTGCTGCAGCCGGGTACCTACGTCCCGCCCCATTACCATCTCGCACCCGATCTGAGAGAGCTGTTCGCCCTGCTCGAGGGGAGGGCCGCCGTTCTGCTGTTCGAAAAGGATGGGGTGGTGGCGGAGCGCATCGAACTGGGGCGAGGCGGGACACGGCTGGTCGAGGTGCCGGCTGGTCGATGGCATGCGCTGGTGGCACTGGCTCCCGACACCATCCTGCTCGAGGTGAAGCCCGGGCCCTACGACCCGGCCAGGGACAAGGTCTTCGCGCCCTGGGCACCCCGCGAGGGGGAGAAGGGCGCCGAGCGGATGGTGGGGTGGATGGAAAAGGCCTGCAGGGGCGAGCGTCCGCCCATGTTCTCATGAATCTTCCCGACCGGAGGAGGAAGCGATGAAGAGAGTGATAGCCCTGGCGGCGAGCCTGCTGCTGTTCACCACCGGCAAGGCAACCGCCCTCGAGGTGGCCGGTGTCCAGGTACCTTCCCATGCCGCTGTCGCCGGGCAGCAGCTCGTGCTCAACGGCGCAGGTGTGCGCAAGAAGTTCTTCATCAAGGTCTATGTGGGGGCCCTCTATCTGCCGGAGCCCACCCACGACCTGGAGCGGGTTCTCGATGTCTCAAGCGGCCCGCGCGCCGTCCACATGTACATCCGATACAAGGAGATCGATCGCCAGAAGCTGGTGGATGGCTGGGAAGAGGGGTTTCGGAAGAACCTCTCGCCCGAGGCCTACCAGGCGCGCAAGGGCGATCTCGAGCGCTTCAACCGGCTCTTCCACTCCGTCCGCAAGGGAGACGTGATCCGCATCACCTACGTGCCGGGCCTCGGTACCGGTGTCTGGATCAACGACGAGCAGACCGGCATCGTGCCGGGCGACGACTTCTTCCGTGACCTGCTCCTGGTCTGGCTGGGAGAGCACCCCGCCGACAAGGGGCTGAAGGAGGCGATGCTGGGTCGATGACGCTTCGTCCGCCTCTCAGGGGACGTCTGCCCACCGCGGCCGAAGCACTGCCGGGGCGCAGCGGGGCGGTCGAACCGGGTGGTCCCCATCCGGTGCTGAACCATCCCCTGACGCCGCCGTGGCCGGAAGGGCTCGAGGAGGCCCTGTTCGGGATGGGCTGTTTCTGGGGGGCGGAGCGCCTCTTCTGGCAGGTGCAGGGGATCTGGACCACGGTGGTGGGTTACGCCGGCGGTCATACCCCCAATCCCTCCTACGAGGAGGTGTGCAGCGGCTGGACCGGTCACGCGGAGGTGGTGCGGGTGGTCTTCGATCCGCAACGGCTCTCCTACGGGCGGCTCCTCCGGCTCTTCTGGGAATCGCACGATCCGACCCAGGGGTTTCGTCAGGGGAACGACGTGGGCTCCCAGTACCGTTCCCTGACCGGTTTCCACGGGGCACGCCAGGAGCGGCTGGCCCGCGAGAGTGCGCACGCCTACGGGGCACGCCTGAGATCCCGGGGGTACGGAGAGATCACCACCGAGATCCTCCCCGCGCCACGCTTCTACGCCGCGGAACCCCGTCACCAGCAGTACCTCTGGAAGAACCCGGCGGGCTACTGCGGGCTGCGGGGAAGCGGGGTGAGCTGCCCTCGGGTGGTGGGGGAAGACGGGGGATGATGGTGGATTCCCGCCATATCAGCATCGCCATCGGGCTGGGTGGTGTCGATCCCTCCGAGAATCCGCGCGCCCACCGCTGGGGCGTCCGGTTCGAGGGGCCGATGATCCTCCTCGTCATCTGGCTGTCACTCGCCTGGTATCTGGAGGCGAAAGGACTCTATCCCCCGGAGCTGGCCCTGTTCGGTGACCATGTGGTATGGATCTTCTTCCTGGTGGAGACGGCGATCCTCAGTGCGGTGGTGGACGACCGCTGGCGTTACCTGCGCCAGAACTGGCTCAATCTGGTGATCATTCTCGCCGGCGTGCCGATGCTGTGGGGCTACGAGAACTACGCCCCCGTACTCCGGACCGCCCGGCTGCTGCTCATCTTCCCCCTGCTGGTCAACCTCTCGAGAACGGTCCGGCGCTTCCTCGCCATGAACCACCTGGGGACCACCCTGCTGGTCTCGGCGCTGGTGATCGTCCTCGGCGGGCTGGTGGCAGCCGGTATCGACGACGGGTTCGAGGACATCTGGGACGGTCTCTGGTGGGCGTGGGTGACGGTCTCGACGGTGGGCTACGGAGACATCGTGCCCCGGACCCCGGCGGGTCGGGTCTTCGCGGCGGTGCTGATCCTCTTCGGTGTCGGTCTCTTCTCCATGCTGACCGCCAACTTCTCCGCCTTCTTCATCGCCAAGGAGGAGAGAGAGGAGGAGGAACACCTCGACCAGCGGCTGCGCCGCATCGAACAGCGCCTCGAGGGGATGGAACACACCCTGCGGCGGCTGGAGGAACACCTCGAGGCGGAGAAGGGAAGATCACCGCATCACGGCGGGGTGGAGGGGCCGGGGCGACGCAGGCCCTGACAGGCTGTCGAAAGAGCCCGTTTCCCGTTCCCGGATCGGGAAGGCCCGGGCACGGCCGTTTTCGACACCCTGCCGGCCTCGGGCGGGACCCGCCCGGATCCGGTCAGGAGAACCCCAGCAGTCTGCCGGCGTTGTAGACGAGGAAGGCGCAGACCCAGGCGAGCCCCAGGCCGAGCCCCACCGACAGCATGGTGACCCGCCAGGAGGCCGCCTCGGCCTGAATGGAGGCGAGGGTGGCCACGCAGGGGGTGTAGAGGAGGGTGAAGACCATCAGGCTCAGCCCCTGCAGCGGCGTCATCCGGGCGGCGACCGTCCCGGCCAGGTCGCTGGTGCCGTACACCACGGCAAGGGCGCCGATGAAGATCTCCTTGGCGATGAAGCCGAAGAAGAGGGCCACCGTCTCCACCCAGCCGATGCCGATGGGTTCGAAGATGGGCGCCAGGGCCATGCCGATCTTTCCGGCGATGGTGTCGGCGCTGCCCGGCGTGGCTCCCGGCGGCAGGTTGGTCAGTACCCAGATCGCCACCACGCCCATCACGATCAGCGATCCGGCCCGGGAGATGAAGCCTCGCACCTCCTGCCAGGCACGCAGCCAGACGGAGCGGGGCAGAGGCAGCCGGTAAGGGGGGAGCTCCATGATGAAGGGCTCCGGCTCGCCGAAATGGATCGGCCGCAGCAGCAGCCCCACGAGGAAGATCACCAGGAAACTGGTGAAGTAGAGGCCGGTGAGCACCCAGGGCGCGGCCGTCGGGGTGAACAGGATGGTGGCGAGGAAGAGGAACACCTGGAAGCGGGCACTGCAGAGGGTGAAGGGGATCAGCAGCATCGCCAGGACGCGGTTGTGACGGCTGGAGAGGATGCGGGTGCCCATCACCGCCGGTACGTTGCAGCCGAAACCGAGCAGCAGGCTGATGAACGCCTTGCCGTCCAGCCGCAGCATGTGCATGGCACGATCCATGAGGAAGGCCGCCCGCGCAATGTAACCGGTATCCTCGATCAGCGACAGCAGGCTGAAGAAGAGCACCAGGATCGGCAGGAAGCTCAGCACCACGCCCACCCCGGCCACCACCCCATCCACCACCAGGCTGCGCAGCAGTTCGGGGGCACCGATGGCGTCGAAGCCGCCGTTCAGCCACCCCTGGAAGGATTCCACGACACCGCCCAGCCACTCCTGCACCGGGGCGCCGAGGGTGAAGACCCCCTGATAGAGGAGCAGCATCACGAGGAAGAAGATGGGGATGCCGAACCAGGGATGGAGGAGCAGGGCGTCGACGCGGTCCGCCACCCCCCGCGGCATCGACACCGGTGAGTGGACCACCTCCTTCACCAGGCCCCGTGCGGCGTTGTAGCGGCACTGGGCGCAGGTGGTGGGCAGGTCCTGTCCCAGGATCTGCTCGGCCCGGTCACGGGCCTGCTCCGCCTCGGCCGCGACCGCCTGCAGAGAGGGGTAGCGGCGGACGAAATGGGAGGCGGCGTCGCCCCCTTCCATGAGACGGACGGCGACGAAGGCGTCGTCCAGCCCCAGGTCCGGCTGGTTCTGTTCCACCGCCCGCGCGATCCGGGCGATCTCCTCCTCGAGGGTACCCGGCAGGGAGATGTGGGGAACGTGGTGGCCCCGCCGGGGCTCGCGCAGGGTCTCCAGCAGCACCTCTCGAAGCCGCTCGATCCCCTCGCCGGAACGGGCCGAGATGCCGACCACCGGAACCCCCAGATGGCTGGCCAGCGCATCCAGGTCGATCTCGAGGCCCTGGGCGCGCGCCTCGTCCATCATGTTGACCGCCACCACCATGGGCAGGCCGGTGAGCGCCAACTGAAGCGTGAGGCCCAGGCCCCGATAGAGGTTTCCGGCGTCCAGCACGTTGAGGACCAGGTCGGGCGGACTCTCGAGCAGATACTCCCGTACCACCCGTTCCTCGAGGGTGGTGGGCGTGATGGAGTAGGCACCCGGCAGGTCCACCAGACGCACATCGAACTCGCCGAGCCGGAAGTGGCCCTCCTTGCGCGCCACCGTCACCCCGGGCCAGTTGCCGGTGGTCTGGCTGGCCCCCGTGAGCTGGTTGAAGAGGGTCGTCTTGCCGGTGTTGGGGGCGGCGCTGAGGGCGATCTCTACCTCAGCCATGGAGTTCCGCTTCCGCAGGTTCGACGATCAGGCGCGCCGCATCGCCCTGGTTGATGGGGAACGATTCGCCGTTGCCGGCGGGCCTGACCCGGAAGGGGTGGAGCTGCTCCAGCTCCAGTTCCACACCGGGTTCGAGGCCCCGGGAGAGCAGCCTCCGGCGCTGGAAACGGTTGCCGAGGATGGCATGGACCCGCCAGCGGCCGTGAGGGTGGACCACGGTGCTCAGGGGCCAGGCGATCAGATCGCACACCAGGGCGTGAATCTCGGAGGGGCGCAGGGCGATGGTCTGGCCGCTGTCCAGGGCGAGCTCCAGGGGGCCGCCCCAGGGGCTGGCGCGAACCACCCGCACCACCATGCCGGGGAGGATCCCCATCTGGGTGAGGCGCGCCGCGGTGCCGCTGGCGGCGTTGAGTTCACGGATACGACAGACGGTTCCGGGGCGCAAGTGGCGCGACAACTTCTGGCTGAAAGACTCTGCGTCCATGATTCCCCGACGTCTGAGCGATATCGATAACCGATACATTTAAGCACACGGCGGGGGATCAGTACCAGAACCCGCCCCGACGTCGGCGGGGTGCCTGCAGGGTGGGTGGCAGGTGGAGGGAGAGAGGTCCCTCCAGCAGGGGCGGGGGGTGTTCCCCCCGCAGGCTCTCCTCGTACTCCAGGAGACGGCGGATCCGCTCCCGGGTGGCGGGATGGGATCGAAGCAGCGAGGGCTCCCGTCGTCGGGCGCCGGGGATCAACAGCCGCTGGGCGAGACTCTGCTGCTCCCATTCCAGTTTCGCCAGGGCCGCGGCGAGCCCGCGCGGGTCACCGGTGAGCAGTACCGCCCCCAGATCGGCGTCGAACTCCCGGGTGCGCGACAGGGCGAGCTGGAGCAGGGCCGCCAGATTGGGGGTGAAGACCAGCAGGAAGATGGCCAGCCAGGAGATCGAGGCGTCGGAGACCAGGATCAGGGGAAGGTTGAGCAGCAGCAGCACCTGGCCGAAGGAGGAGAGGAGGGAGGCGGTGCGGCTGATGACGTCGGCGATCCCCATCACCCAGGTGTCGCGATTGACGATATGGCTGATCTCGTGGGCCAGCACCCCCTGGAGTTCCCGGCCATCGAGGCGGCGCAGGAGGCCGTCGGTGACGACGATCGCCGCGTCGTGCGGCCGGCCCACGGTAAAGGCGTTGAGGATCCGGCTCGGCAGGTAGTAGAGACGTGGCACGCCAGGCAGCCTGGCCCGGCGGGCGAGCGTCTCCACCACCCGCTGGAGCTGGGGCGCCTCTTGCGGATGGAGGGGCCGCGCCCCGTAGAGGCGAACCACCGTCTGCGAGGAGAGCGTGGGACCGAGCACGAAGACGAAGACGGCCACCAGCGTGGCGTTGAGCGCGAGGGTCTCGCCGCCGATCAGCCAGCCCAGGAGATAGAGCAGGAGGGTCATCCCTCCCAGCATGAGAAGAGACTGCAGCCAGTTGACCAGTCGGTGCCGGCGGAGCAACTGCGGATCGGGCTGGGTGGGGAGTGGCATCTGTGCTCCGGCAGGTGAATCGTCGAGAGAGAGTGTACCAGTCCAACCCGGGGGTTGGGAGCGGAGGCGGTTGTCCCCATAGTACTCACAGGATGTTGAAAAAGGCCGTCCTGGCCTTTTTCCTTGCAGGAAGCCGAAAAATGCGATTTCCGGTTTCCTAGCGTTTTCAATGACTTGGCGTCATTGAAAACGGCGGTGCATCCCTGCACCGCGGCACAGGCCGTCGAAAAACGGTGTTTTTCAACAGCCTGCCAAGGACACCTGATCGCCTCCCGGAAGCGGGTCGTCCCTTCGGCGGGTGAAGCCGCTCGGCTGCCTGGAGGGCAGGGTGGGAAGGGGGATTCCGCGATGGTCCGGCCCGTTCAGATCAGGAAGAGCACTCACGGCTCCGGCAGGAACTATCTGGCCGGGAGCAGCTCTATCGAAAAGGGTGCACCACCGGCACCCGTTGCAGGATTCCACAAGGAGAACCGACACGATGCAACGCCGATCCGATACCCGTTTCCCCATACTGCTGCTCTTCGGCCTGCTGATGGGCCTGTTCGCCGCCACCGGCCAGGCGGCCCTGCCGTGGATGAAGGGCGACGACAGGCCCACCCTGGCACCGATGCTGAAGCAGGTCCTGCCGGGTGTGGTCAACATCTCCACCCACTCCAAGGTGAAGGTGCGTACCAATCCGCTCTTTTCCGACCCCTTCTTCCGCCGTTTCTTCGATCTCCCGGAGCAGCCGGCGGAGCGCGAGACCCAGAGCCTCGGGTCCGGCGTGATCGTGGATGCCCGCAAGGGCTATGTGATCACCAACCACCACGTGATCGAGGCGGCCGACCGCATCACCGTCACCCTGCGTGACGGCCGCAGCTTCGATGCCAGGCTGGTGGGCGCCGATCCGGAGACCGACCTCGCGGTACTGGAGATCCCGGCGGAGAATCTGCAGGAGGTGCCGCTGGGCGACTCCTCCACTCTCCAGGTGGGTGACTTCGTGGTGGCCATCGGCAATCCCTTCGGCCTCGGCCAGACCGTCACCTCCGGGATCGTCAGCGCCCTTGGACGCAGCGGCCTGGGAATCGAGGGGTACGAGGACTTCATCCAGACCGACGCCTCCATCAATCCCGGCAACTCCGGAGGTGCGCTGGTGGATCTCGACGGGCGGCTGATCGGCATCAATACCGCCATCGTCGGTCCCAGCGGGGGCAACGTGGGGATCGGGTTCGCCATCCCCATCGACATGGCCCGTGCGATCATGGATCAGCTCATCGAATACGGTGAGGTGCGTCGTGGTCAGCTCGGTGTCTACATCCAGGACATCACGCCGGAACTCGCCGCGGCTCTGGGTCTCGAGGAGCACAGCGGTGCCCTCATCTCCCAGGTGATCAAGGGTTCGCCGGCGGAGAAGAGCGGCCTCAAGGCGGGTGACGTGGTGATCTCGGTCAACGGTGACAAGGTGCGCAATGCCAGCCAGTTGCGCAATGCGGTGGGTCTGCTGCCCATCGGCACGCGGGTGGTGCTGGAGGTGAACCGCGACGGCAGGAGACGTACCATCGAGGTGACCATTGCGGAGACCAGCCAGCCGGTGGCCGATGCCGGCCGCTTCAACGAGAAGCTCAAGGGGGCCAAGCTGAGCGAGATCGCCCCCGACCACCCCCTGGCGGGTCGGGTCGAAGGGGTCCAGGTGGCGGAGGTCGAACCGGGCAGCGCCGCCTGGCGCGCCGGGTTGCGCGATGACGACGTGATCGTCTCCATCAACCGCCAGCCGGTGCGCGACCTGGCCACCGCCCGCACCCTGTTGCGCAAGGCGGGCGGCACCCTGCTGCTCAACATCCTGCGCGGCGAAGGGGCCCTCTTCATCGTCATCCGCTGAGGGTACGCCATCGACGGGGGCGCCGGATCACTGGCGCCCCCTTGTTGCGCCGATCCCGCCGGCGGTTCCGCAAGGCTCGTCACCCCTCCGCCTCTCGATGGGGTGCTACCGCCAACGGTGCGGTGCCGGAGCGCTGCCTGCCCGGGGACGACGCCGCGGGGCGAGCGTGCCCGGAGTTCCATCTCTTCTTCCCGCCCCGCCGATCCTGCGTCCCGCCACCCCCTTCACCGTCTCCAGAAGGCGGGTGTGAAAAGCACCAGGATGGTGAAGATCTCCAGCCGGCCGAGAATCATCCCCGCCACGGCAGCCAGCTTCGCCACGTCGTTCACGTCGTGGAAGCTGGTGGCCACCCGGCCGAGTCCCGGTCCCAGATTGTTCAGAGAGGTGGCCACCGCCGAGAAGGCGGTCACCTGGTCCAGCCCGGAGGCCATCATCACCAGCATCAGCCCGACGAAGGTGGCCACGTAGAGGGAGAAGAAGCCCCATACCGAACTCATCACCTGCGAGTTCATCACCCGGCCGTTGAACCGTACCGGGATCAGGCCGCGGGGATGGATGAGGCGGGCGATCTCGCGCCATCCCTGGCGTGCCAGCAGCAGCACGCGCGCCACCTTCATGCCGCCGGCCGTGGAGCCTCCACAGCCGCCGATGAAGCTGATGAAGATGAGCAGCACCGGCAGGAAGAGCGGCCAGCGGCTGAAATCGGCGGTGCCGAAACCGGTGCTGGTGATGACCGAGATCACCTGGAAGGCGGCCTGGCGGAGTGCTTCCAGGGCACCGCCGGAGACGGCGTGGCGGAGCCAGAGCACCAGGGTGGTGACCGCGATCGCCACCGCCATGATCGACAGGAAGGTCCTCACCTCCTCGTCGTGCCACCAGGGTCGGGGGCCCCTGGAGCGCCAGACCAGGAAGTGGATGCTGAAGTTGATCGCCCCCAGAAGCATGAAGAGCATGGCGATCCCCTCGATGAGGGCGCTGTGGTAGTGGCCGATGCTGCTGTTCCAGGTGGAGAAGCCGCCGGTGGAGACTGTGGCGAAACTGTGGTTGATGGCGTCGAAGGGCGACATCCCCCCCAGCCAGTAGGCCACCGCGCAGGCGATGGTGAGCCACAGGTAGATGTACCAGAGGGCGCGTGCCGTCTGGGTGATGCGGGGGGTGAGCTTCTCCTCCTTCATCGGTCCCGGCGTCTCCGCCTTGTAGAGCTGCATGCCTCCCACCCCGATCAGCGGCATAACCGCCACCGCCAGCACCACCACGCCGGCGCCCCCCAGCCACTGGAGCTGTTGACGGTAGTAGAGGAGCGAAGGTGGCAGCCGCTCGATATCCTCGAGGATGGTCGCCCCCGTGGTGGTGAGGCCGGAGATCGCCTCGAAGAGGGCGTCCACCAGGGAGAGATGGGGGCCGGAGATGAAGGGCAGGGCGCTGCAGAGACCGAGGCTGAACCAGAAGAGGGCGACGATGATGAAGCCGTCCCGCTGCCGGAGACTGCCCGGTGCGCGGTGTCCCAGCAGCCAGAAGAAGGCTCCGCCGCCGGCGGTGACCACGCTGGCAACGAGGAAATGGCGCACCTCGTGGTCGTCGAAGAGCAGGGAGAGCAGGGCGGGCGGCAGGAAGGAGAGGCTGAAGAAGAGCAGCAGAAGCCCCAGGATCCGTGCGTAGATGAGAGAGGGGAGGATCATGCCGTTTCCGCGCCGGTTGTCGATGCAGAGATTATAGGGTGGTCGCCGGTTTGAAGCACATGGAAGAATAATGTTAGAATAATCTGATATTTGCTCTGGATTTGCCGAAGTCCGTCCCGCCGTTCGGCGACGAGAGGGGGTGTGCGACGGGTTTCGGCGGGGATCGATCGGCGAGAGACGCGGCCAGTCGTCGTCTCTCGCCGTATGGGGGCGGTATTGCGGAAGGAGAACGGGGGAATCGATGACGCAGGAAACGACGGCACGGCCTACGGACACCGAGAGCGGCCCCAAGCGACCGCTCCCCACGAAGCAGCTCATCGCGGGCGCGATCTTCTTCATCGCCGCGCTTGCCATCGCCCAGGTGGTTCCCAGCATCGAGATCGCTTGGGTCACCGCCATCCTTCTCCTGACCATCTATCTCTTCGCCTTCGAGATCGTCGGCGTGGATGTGGCCGCAGTCAGCATCATGGTCCTGCTGGGGCTCACCACCCTTTTCGCACCCCTCATGGGTCTCGAGGAGGGGCTGGTTCCCAACACCCATCTCTTCGACGGCTTCGCCAGTAACGCCGTGATCTCCATCATCGCGGTGATGATCATCGGTGCGGGGCTCGACCGTACCGGCCTGATGAGCAAGGTGGCGGCCTTCATCCTGCGCATCGGCGGCACCACCGAGACGCGGATCATCCCGATCATCTCCGGTACGGTGGCCTTCATCTCCTCGTTCATGCAGAACGTCGGGGCCGCGGCGCTCTTCCTCCCCGTGGTGAGCCGCATCTCCGCCCGTTCCGGCATCCCGCTGTCGCGGCTGCTGATGCCCATGGGCTTCTGCGCCATTCTCGGGGGTACCGTCAGCATGGTCGGTTCCAGCCCGCTGATTCTGCTCAACGACCTGATCCTCACCTCCAACAAGGCGCTGCCGGACGGGCAGCAGATGGAGACCTGGTCGCTCTTCTCCGTCACGCCGGTCGGCGTGGCCCTGGTGCTCACCGGTATCGTCTATTTCGTCATCGCCGGGCGGTTCGTGCTGCCGGTGGTCAAGGAGGGGGTCGACGGGGTCAAGGCCACCAATGCCATGTCCTACTTCCAGAGTGTCTACGGCCTCGACTACGGCCTCTACGAGGTGGTGGTACCCGCCGACAGCGCGCTGGTGGGCAAGATGCTGGACGATATCGAGCATCAGGAGAGGATTCGCGTCATCGCCGCACTGCGCGGCGCCGACGACCTGCGCATCGGTCCGGGCGGCCTGGCCCGGGACGTGGGCATCGAGGCCGGCTCCGTTCTGGGCATCCTCGCCTCGCCGGAAGACCTGAAGGCCTTCGTCGACAAGTACCGGCTGAACCTGCGTGACGATCTGGAGACCTTCGCCGAGCAGCTCGCCGCCACCAAGGCGGGTATCGCCGAGGTGGTCATCCCGCCCGGCTCCAGCCTGGTGGGCAAGAGCGCGCGGGACGTCTGGATGCGCAAGACCTACGGCATCGCCATGGTTGCCCTGCATCGGCAGGGCCAGACCTATCGTGAGGGCGAGGGCATCCGCGACATGCCGCTGCAGGCGGGAGATACCCTGGTGGTGCACACCACCTGGGACGCCCTCGCGCGCCTGGAGAAGGATCGCAACTTCGTGGTGGTGACCACCGAGTATCCCCACGAGGATCTGCGCCCCCACAAGGTGGGCTGGGCGCTGGTCTTCTTCTCCATCGCCCTGAGCATGGTGCTGTTCACCGACATCCGTCTCTCCGTGGCGCTGCTGACCGGTGCCGTGGGCATGATCCTCTCCGGGGTGCTCAAGATCGAGGAGGCCTACGAGGCAGTCTCCTGGAAGACGGTCTTCCTCCTCGCCTCCCTGATTCCCCTCGGTCTCGCAGTGGAGACCTCCGGAACCGCGCGCTGGATCGCCGAGCAGACCGTCTCCGTGGTGGGCGACATGCCGGCCATCGTCATCCAGGCCGCGGTCGCCGTGCTGGCCACCTTCTTCACCCTGGTGATGTCCAACGTGGGCGCCACCGTGCTGCTGGTCCCCCTGGCGGTCAACATCGCCCTCAAGGTGGGGGCCGATCCCGCGGTCTTCGCCCTGACCGTGGCCATCGCCACTTCCAACTCCTTCCTCATCCCGACCCATCAGGTGAACGCCCTGATCATGGGTCCTGGCGGTTACCGCGTGCCCGATTACATGCGAGCCGGCGGCATCATGACCCTTCTCTTCCTGGTGGTGATGATGCTGGTGATGAACGCCATTTTCTGATCGCAAGGAGGCGCTCCGCCGAGCCCGCGCGCGGCAGGCGTCCCCGGCAGAACGCCGGTCCGCTGAATCTTCCTCCGGGCCGGCCGTTATATCGGTCGGTATCCGCCTCTTCGGGGGCGGAGTCGACTGGTCCGGCGGGCCCCACGCCCGCCCGCTGAGGAAACAAAGGATACACGTACATGGCAAAGGTGATCGCTCCCGGCAAGTGGCTCCTCTCCCTGCTCCTTCTGCTGGCCCCCGGCCTGGCCTCCGCAACTGGCGGGGCGGCCGAACGTCTCGACCTCACGGGCGAGACGGTGGGCTTCGCGGCCATCGGCGTCTTCGTCGTCGCCTACCTGCTGGTGATGGCGGAGGAGTTCACCCACCTGCGGAAATCGAAACCCGTGATCATCGCCGCCGGCATCATCTGGGCGATGATCGGCGTGGTCTACGCGAACCACGGCATGCCCCACGCCGCCGAACAGGCGGTCCGTCACAACCTGCTCGAGTACGCGGAGCTGATGCTCTTCCTGCTGGTGGCGATGACCTATATCAACGCCATGGAGGAGCGGCGGGTCTTCGATGCCCTGCGCTCCTGGCTGATCCGCAAGGGGTTCGGTTTCCGCAAGCTCTTCTGGCTGACCGGTATCCTCGCCTTCTTCATCTCGCCGGTTGCCGACAACCTCACCACCGCCCTGCTGATGTGCGCCGTGGTGCTGGCGGTGGGCGGCTCCAGCACCCGGTTCGTCACCATCGCCTGCGTCAACATCGTGGTGGCGGCCAACGCCGGAGGCGCCTTCAGTCCCTTCGGTGACATCACCACCCTGATGGTCTGGCAGAAGGGGATCGTCGACTTCTGGACCTTCTTCGCCCTTTTCATCCCCTCGGCGGTCAACTTCCTGGTGCCGGCGGCGATCATGCACTTCGCCGTGCCGGACGAGCAGCCGACGGTGGCCGACGAGCGGGTGATCATGTATCGCGGCGCGAGGCGCATCATGGCGCTCTTCCTGCTCACCATCGTCACCGCCGTCAGCTTCCACAACTTCATCCATCTCCCTCCGGTGATCGGCATGCTCACCGGCCTCGGCTATCTGCAGCTCTTCGGCTTCTACCTCAAGAAGACCCATGGGCGGTTCCGCAACGGCGGGACCAGCGACGAGGAGGAGCTGGCCGATCCCACCCCCTTCGACGTCTTCAATAAGGTGGCCCGGGCCGAGTGGGATACGCTGCTCTTCTTCTACGGCGTGGTGCTCTGCGTCGGGGGGCTCGGTTTCATGGGCTATCTCGCCCTCACTTCCGAGATCATGTACACTGAGTGGGGCGCCACCCCGGCCAACATCGCTGTCGGCGTGCTCTCTGCGATCGTCGACAACATTCCGGTGATGTTCGCCGTCCTCACCATGAACCCCGACATGTCCCTTGGCCAGTGGCTACTGGTGACGCTGACCGCCGGCGTTGGCGGAAGCCTGCTCTCCATCGGTTCCGCGGCGGGTGTCGCCCTCATGGGCCAGGCGCGGGGCAAGTACACCTTTTTCGGCCATCTGAAGTGGACTCCGGCCATCGCGCTCGGCTATGCGGCGAGCATCTGGGTCCACATGATGATCAATTCATCCATGTTCAACTGAGGAGCAAGACGTAGGTGACAGCGGAGGCAATCAAGACACGCAAATTCGATTTCAGCCACTATTTCCCCTTCCTGCAGTGGGGCCGCGAAGTCAACGGGCGGACGTTGCGGCTCGACTTCATGGCCGGCCTGACCGGGGCCATCGTGGTCCTTCCCCAGGGGGTGGCATTCGCCACCATCGCCGGCATGCCGCCCGAGTACGGCCTCTATGCGGGCATGATCCCGGCCATCGTCGCGGCTCTGTTCGGTTCCTCCCGTCACCTGGTCTCCGGCCCCACCACTGCGGCCTCCGTGGTGCTCTTCTCCTCCCTGAGCGTGCTCGCCGAGCCGGGCAGCGCCCAGTATGTCAGCCTGGCCCTGACCCTCACCTTCATGGTGGGCATCATCGAGCTGATCCTCGGTCTCGCCCGCATGGGAGTGCTGGTCAATTTCATCTCCCACTCGGTGATCATCGGCTTCACGGCCGGTGCCGCCGTCCTCATCGCCGCCAAGCAGCTCAAGAATTTTCTCGGTATCGAGATGGAGCGGGGCGGGCACGTGCACGAGATCCTCTTCCGGGTCTGGGAACATCTGGGTGACATCGACCCGCTCGTCACCACCGTGGGGGTGGTGACTCTCGTCTCGGGCATTCTCATCCGTCGCATCGCGCCCCGCATTCCCTACATGATCGTCGCCATGGTGGTGGGTTCCGTCGTGGCCGTCATCCTCATGAAACTGTTCCCGGAACAGGCCTCCAACATCAAGACGGTGGGCGCTCTCCCGGCCAGCCTGCCGCCGATCTCGGCGCCCGACTTCTCCCTCGATACCATCCGCGCCCTTGCGCCGACCGCGGTGGCGGTGACCCTCTTCGCCCTCACCGAGGCGGTGTCGATCGCCCGGGCGCTGGCGGCGCGCAGCGGCCAGCACATCGACGGCAATCAGGAGTTCATCGGCCAGGGGCTGTCGAACATCGCCGGCAGCTTCTTCTCCGGCTACGTGGCCACCGGCTCCTTCAACCGCAGTGGTCTCAACTACGAGGCGGGGGCCAGGACTCCGCTGGCCGCGGTCTTCGCCGGCGGACTGCTGATGGTGATCGTGCTGCTGGTGGCGCCCTGGGCCGCCTGGCTGCCCACCGCCGCCATGGCCGGCATCCTCTTCCTTGTGGCGTGGGGGCTGATCGACTTCCACCATATCACCACCATCCAGAAGACCAGCCGCTCCGAGGCGGTGGTGATGTGGGTGACCCTGCTCTCCACGCTCTTCCTGGAGCTGGAGTTCGCCATCTTCCTCGGCGTGATGCTCTCGCTGGTGCTCTACCTGGCCCGTACTTCCCGGCCGACGGTGCTGCTGCGTGCTCCCAACCCCATGCTCCCCAAGCGCAAGTTCGATACCGATCCGGCGCTTCCCCAGTGTCCCCAGCTACGCATCGTGCGTATCGACGGTTCCCTCTTCTTCGGCGCCGTCAACCACATCCAGGAGGAGTTCCGGCGGCTCGAGGAGCAGAATCCGGAGCAGAAGCATCTGGCCATCGTCTGCTCCGGCATCAACTTCATCGACGTGGCGGGTGCCGAGTTCCTCGCCCAGGAGGCGCGCAAGCGCCGACAGGCGGGTGGCAATCTCTATCTCATCCGGGTGAAGGGGGGGCTGTGGGAGCCGCTCGACAGGGGCGGGTTCCTCGACGAGATCGGGCCCGGCAACGTCTTCCAGTCGAAGACTGCGGCAATCACCGGCATCTTCCAGAAGCTCGACAAGGAGATCTGCCGCTGTTGCGACAGGCGTATCTTCCGCGAGTGTGACAGCGTGCCGCGGGGAGATTGCGGCGACCCATGAGCCGCTTCTCCCGCGACGCCCTGCTGTGGCTCGCGCTTCTCACCGTGCTGGCGGGGGTGGCGCTGGGATCCCGCCCGCTCACTCCCATCGACGAAACCCGCTACGTCAGCGTCGCCTGGGAGATGTGGCTGCGCGGCGATTTCCTGGTGCCGTACATCAACGGCGAGCCCTACAGCCACAAGCCGCCCTTCCTGATGTGGACCATCCATGCGGGTTGGGCGCTGTTCGGCGTCAACGAGTGGTGGCCGCGCATCATCTCCGCGCTCTTCTCGTTCGGCTCCCTGCTCCTGGTGGCGCGGCTCGCGAGGCGTCTGTGGCCCGATCGGGAAGTGACCGCCTCCCTGGCGCCCCTCATGGTGCTCGGCAGCCTGCTGTGGGCGCTCTTCTCCACCGCCACCATGTTCGACATCCTGCTCGCCTTCTGGGTGCTGGTGGGCGCCAACGGTATCTGGGAGGCGCGGCATGGACGGGCGACCGGCTGGTTCTGGCTGGTGCTCTCCATCGGGCTCGGTGTCCTGACCAAGGGTCCGGTGGTGCTGCTCCACCTGCTGCCTCTGGCGCTTCTCGCCCCCTGGTGGGCGAAGGGCCGTGTTGGGGAGCGGCGCTGGTACGGCGGCGTCCTGCTCGCGGTGCTGGGAGGTTCCGCCATCGCCCTGGCGTGGGCCATCCCTGCCGCGCTCTCCGGAGGCGAGGCGTATGCCCGCGCCATCTTCTGGGGACAGACCGCCGACCGGGTGGCCGACTCCTTCGCCCACAAGAGGGCGTGGTGGTGGTACCTGCCCACCCTGC
>JALTLT010000063.1 GCA_027001815.1 Gammaproteobacteria bacterium
CGGCCCGCGGGCCGATCAGGACTCTTCCTTCTTCGCCTTCTCCACCGCCTCCTGCACCACCTTCTGCAGCTCGCCCTTCTGGAACATCTCGACGGTGATGTCGCAGCCGCCGATCAGTTCGCCGTTGATGTAGATCTGCGGAAAGGTGGGCCAGTTGGCGAAGCGGGGCAGGTTCTCGAAGATCTCGGGGTCGGCCAGCACGTTGACGTAGGCGAACTCCACGCCGCAACCCTGCAGGGCCTGGGCCGCCCGGGCGGAGAAGCCGCACTGCGGGAACTGCGGGGTGCCCTTCATGTAGATGATGACCGGGTGGTTTTCCACCTGCTCGCGAATTCTCTCCAGTACGTCCATCTCGATACCTCGGCTGTTTCGGCCGCGGGGACTCCCGCGGGCGTGTGATCGCATTCCCGTTGGGGATATGGGCCGGGCAGTGTAACGGCAGCGCCGGCACCCAAACAACACCCGGATTGTGGGGGCATCCGATCGGGATCTCAACGGGATGCTCGGGTCAGCCTCCCTCCACGTTGAGCTGAAGCCACAGCTCCAGGGCGGCCAGGTGCCACAGCTTGTTGCCCTGGATGCGGGTGTGGTGGCGGTCCGGCTCCGCCAGCAGACGCTCCACGTAGGCGCGATCGTAGAGGCCACGCTCGCGGCAGGCACGGGAGTCGAGGATGTCGCGCATGAAGGCGAGGAACTCGCCACGCACGAACTTCAGGGCCGGTACCGGGAAGTAGCCCTTGGGGCGGTCGATGACCGCATCGGGGATGCGGCCACGGGCGATCGCCTTGAGGACGTGCTTGCCGCCGGAGGCGAGCTTCAGCTCCGGCGGCATCCGTGCGGCGTGCTCCACCAGTTGCTGATCGAGGAACGGTACCCGCGCCTCCAGCCCCCACGCCATGGTCATGTTGTCCACCCGCTTGACCGGGTCGTCGACGATCAGGGTGGTCACATCGAGGCGGAAGACCCGGTCCATGAAGGTGTCGGCACCGGGCTCGGCGAGCAGCTCGGCGACCAGTTCGCGAGTGTGGTCGGCGCCACGCCAGGGGGCTGCCACCATCTGCAGGAACTCTTCGTGGTCCCGGTCGAAATAGTGGCGGGCGAAACGCTCCACCTCGGGCCCTTCCCGTTCGGCGGCCATGCGCGGGTACCAGAAATAGCCGCCGAACACCTCGTCGGCCCCCTGGCCGCTCTGCACCACCCGAACGTGTTGCGACACCTGTTCGGCCAGCAGATAGAAGGCGACTGCGTCCTGGCCGAACATGGGCTCGGCCATCTGTCGCACCGCCTCCGGCAACCGCTGCAGCACCCCCGCGTTGGGGATGTGGAGCTTGTGGTGGCGGGTACCGTACCGTTCCACCACCTGGTCCGAGAACTCGAACTCGGAGCCTTTCTCTTCGGGAGTATCCTCGAACCCCACCGAGAAGGTGAGCAGATCCTCCACCCCCGCCTCGGCCAGCAGGGCCACCAGCAGGCTCGAGTCGAGGCCCCCGGAAAGGAGCACACCGACCGGCACATCGGCGATCCGTTTGCGCCGCTCCACCGCCTCGCGCAGGTCGTCGTGGATGCGCTCGATCCACTCCGGCTCGCTCAGCGGCCGCTCGGTGCGGGTCGCCGCCAATCGCCAGTAGCGGCGCCGTTCCGTACGCCCGTCGGCAGCTACGGTGAGGGTGTGGGCCGGGGGCAGCTTGCGCACACCGCGCAGGATGGTGCGCGGCGCCGGCACCACCCCGTGCAGGGTGAACTGGTGGTGGAGCGCCACCGGGTCGATGGAGGTGTCCACCCCGCCCGCCGCCAGCAGCGCCTGGGTGTTGGAGGCGAACAGCAAACGGCCGCCGTCGAGACTGTAGTAGAGGGGCTTGATCCCCAGCCGGTCGCGGGCGAGGAAGAGGCGCTGACCCTTTTCGTCCCAGACGGCGAAGGCGAACATGCCGTGCAGCCGTTCCACACAGCGCTCCCCCCAGGCATGCCAAGCCTTGAGGATCACCTCCGAATCGCCGCTGCTGAAGAAGTGGTAGCCCTTCCCTCTCAGCTCCTCGCGCAGTTCCGGGTAGTTGTAGATGGTGCCGTTGAAGACCAGCACCAGCCCCAGTTCGCTGTCCACCATCGGCTGGTTGGCCCGCTCCGAGAGATCGATGATCGCGAGCCGGCGGTGGCCGAGGGCCACCGGACCGTCGGAGAAGCTCCCCTCGTGGTCGGGGCCGCGCCGCTCCAGACGGCGCAGCATGCGGTCGATGTCGGCCAGCTCCGGGGCGGAGCCGTCCAGCCGCAGTTCTCCACAGATGCCGCACATGGTTCAGGCCGCCTCGTTCATGGGGGATCGTGAACGGATGGCCGGAAGATTCACGCGATGGTTCATGGGGTTACCCCGTCGGTTTCCACCACCGCCAGGGACGAGACGGTCCCGGCCGGGTGGTCGAAAGAGGTCATGGATGGACACTCCCGGCATCCTCTCGATGCTCCTCAGGTTGGGGCCGACCCCACCCGCCGCCGCCCGGGGTCTCGATGGTGAGAAGATCTCCCGCCGCCACCGGCAGCTCCGCCTTGAGCGGCAGCGGCTCGCCGTTGAGCAGATTGCGCCCGGGCGCACCGGCGACCCCACCCGCCAGCCCCCAGGGAGAGTGATGCCGCCGCTCGGTGAGCAGGGTGACCCGGGCCGGCGCCAGGAAACGGTATGCGCGCACCAGGCCGTCACCCCCGGGGTGGCGACCCGCACCGCCGGAGCCGCGCCGGACGGCATAGCGCTCTACCCGCAGCGGATAGCGCATCTCCAGCACCTCCACCGGGGTGTTGAGGGTGTTGGTCATGTGGGTCTGGACGGCGGAGAGCCCGCCTACGCGGGGGCCCGCCCCCATGCCACCACCGAGGGTCTCGTAGTAGCTCCAGCCTCCCTCCCCCCGGGCGCCCATGGCGACATTGTTCATGGTCCCCTGGCTGGCGGCCGGGATGGCATCGGGGAGGGCCTGGGCCAGGGCGCCCAGCACCGCGTCGACGATCCGGCTGCTGGTCTCCACGTTGCCGGCGGCCACCGCCGCCGGACGCCGGGCGTTGACCAGAGACCCCGGCGGCGCCTCGATGGAGATGGCACGGAAGGCGCCGGCCGAGGCGGGGATCTGTTCCGGCATCAGGCAGCGGAAGACGTACCAGACCGCGGCAGCGGTGACCGGCAGCGGGCAGTTGACGTTGCCGACGGTCTGGGGCGCGGTGCCGGTGAAGTCGACCCTCACCCGCCCCCCTCGCACCTCCACCGCCACCCGGATGGGCAGATCACGGTGGCCCTGGCCGTCGTCGTCGAGCCGATCCTCGAAGGTGTAACGGCCATCGGGGATGCGCCTCAGGGCCTGGTCCGCCAGGCGGCCGGCATAACCGTCCAGATGCCCCAGCGCCCGCTCCCAGGCGTCGGGCCCCATGCCGCCGGCCAGCTCCCGCAGACGTTCGATGCCGATCCGGTTGGCGCTGATCTGGGCGGCGAAGTCACCCGCCGCTTCGGCCGGCGTGGCGGTGGTGGCGACCAGCGCCCGCAGGTACGCATCGTCGATCCGCCCTGCGCGTACCAGCAGGGTGGGGGGAATCACCTGCCCCTCCTCCTCCAGGGTGCGGGAGACCGGCATCGAGCCCGGGCTCTCGGCACCGATGTCGGCGTGGTGGGCGCGGTTGGCGACGAAGGCGATCGGCTTCCCATGGAGAAAGAGCGGCGCCACCAGGGTGACGTCGGGCAGATGGGTGCCGCCGAGAAAGGGGTCGTTGAGGATCAGCATGTCACCATCGGCCCACTGGTGAGCGCCGACGATGCCCGCCATGGCGAAGGCCATGCTGCCCAGATGGACGGGGATATGGGCCGCCTGGGCGACCAGCCGCCCCTGGACGTCGAAGACGGCGCAGGAGAAGTCGAGGCGGTCGCGGATGTTGGGCGAGAAGGCGGCGTGCCGCAGCGCCGCGCCCATCTCGTCACTCACTGCGGCGATACGGCTGGCGAAGAGACTCAGTTCGACGGGATCCATGGGACGTTATTATGGCACATCCTCTTTCCCGCGAAGGCGGTCCGGTGGCGCACTCCAGGTAACGCCACACCAGGCCCTTGTCGGCCTTGCCGAGGCGCGGATAGCCCAGGCGGCGCGGTTCGCCGGTGAGCCAGTCGTAACAGGCCGCCGGAAATCGCATTTTCGGCTTCCGGCGTCGAAAAAGCCCAGGAGGGCCGTCTTCGACATCCTGGTAGAGCGCCTCGCTTGCCGGGGCCTCGAAGCCGAGGGGGAGGGGGGGTGCCTTCGAGGAAGGCGCGGACCTGCTCCATGGTCTGGAGCCCCTGGGTCTTGATGGTCTCGATCATCCTCCGATGATCCCGGACCCGGACCGCCTTCAGGCTCATGTGTCAGTGGAAGAGACCGGAAGTTGCAATTTATTCAGTCTGTTCGTATCATGCAAAGTTCGGAGAAATCCTCAGGCAGCCCTCGCGCGGCTGCTTTTTTGTTTTGTGGCACGGGGAGCGGCAACACCATGTCCGAACACCTGATGAATACCTACGCCCGTCTGCCGGTCCGCTTCGTCCGGGGAGAGGGCGCCTGGCTCCACGACAGCGAGGGGCGCAAGTACCTGGACGCCCTCGGGGGAATCGCCGTCTGCGCCCTCGGCCACGCCCATCCGGCGATCCGGGAGGCGCTCTGCGACCAGGCGGGCACCCTGATGCACACCTCGAACCTCTACGAGATCCCCGTCCAGGCGGAACTGGCCGACCGCCTGACCGCCGACCTGGGCATGGAGAGGGCCTTCTTCTGCAACTCCGGCGCCGAGGCCAACGAGGCGGCGATCAAGATTGCACGCCTGTATGGCCACCGCCGGGGAATCGATCTGCCCACCGTGGTGGTTATGGAAGGGGCCTTCCACGGGCGCACCCTTGCGACTCTCACCGCCACCGGCAGCCGCCGGGTCCAGGCCGGCTTCGAGCCGCTGGTGCAGGGTTTCGTGCGAGCCCCCTACAACGATCTGGAAGCGTTGCGGGTGATCGCCGAGAACAGCCCCGGCGTGGTGGCGGTACTGGTGGAGCCGGTGCTCGGGGAGGGCGGCATCGTGATCCCCGACGACGACTATCTGGAGGGAGTCCGCGCCCTCTGTGACGAACAGGGCTGGCTGATGATGCTGGACGAGATCCAGACCGGCATGGGCCGCACCGGACGCCTCTGCGCATTCCAGCACACACCGGTCCGCCCGGACGTGGTCACCCTGGCCAAGGCGCTGGGCAACGGCGTTCCCATCGGTGCCTGCCTCGCCCGCGGCGAGGCGGCCGAGACCTTCGCCCCGGGCAACCACGGTTCCACCTTCGGCGGCAACCCTCTCGCCTGCCGCGCTGCCCTGGCGGTGATGGAGACCCTGGAGAAGGATAATCTTCCGGGCCGCGCCGCGGAGCTGGGTCGTCGCATCCTGCACGGCCTGCGCGATCGCCTCGAGGGCGTGGAGGGGGTGAAGGAGGTACGCGGGGCCGGCATGATGCTCGGCATCGAGCTGGACCGCCCCTGCGGCGAGCTGGTGCGCATGGCCCTCCAGGAGGGGCTGCTGATCAACGTCACCGCCGAACGGGTGGTGCGGCTGCTGCCCCCCTACATCCTCACCGACGACGAGGCGGAACAGCTCGTCCAGGGGGTCTCCGATCTTGTGAAGGACTTTCTCGCCCAGGAGCGGGCGGCATGAGCGGAGCGCGCCATTTCCTCACCCTGCTCGACTTCACCAGCGGGGAGCTGGAAGGCCTCATCGCCCGTGCCATCGAACTGAAGGAGATGCACAAGGCCGGGCAGCGCCATGAGCCGCTGCGCGGCAAGGTACTGGGGATGATCTTCGAGAAGTCCTCCACCCGTACCCGAGTCTCCTTCGAGGTGGGGATGGCCCACTTCGGAGGCCAGGCGATCTTCCTCTCCGCTCGCGACACCCAGCTCGGTCGCGGCGAGCCTATCGAGGACTCGGCCCGGGTGCTGTCGGAGATGGTGGACGGCGTCATGATCCGTACCTTCGAGCACGAGAAGGTGGAACGGTTCGCTGCCTACTCCACGGTGCCCGTGATCAACGCCCTGACCGACATGTACCACCCCTGCCAGCTTCTGGCCGACGTGCAGACCTGGGTGGAGGCACGCGGCCCCATCCGCGGCCGCACCGTGGCCTGGATCGGCGACGGCAACAACATGTGCCACTCCTGGATCAACGCCGCCCGCCAGTTCGACTTCCGGCTCAACATCGCCAGCCCGGAGGGCTTCGACCCCGACCCATCGGTGCTGGACGCGGCGGGTGACCGGGTCACTCTGACCCGCGATCCCCACGAGGCGGCCGAGGATGCGGACATCGTCACCACCGACGTGTGGACCAGCATGGGCCAGGAGGAGGAGCAGAAGCGCCGACTGGAGGCGTTCCGCGGTTACCAGGTGGACGCGGCGCTGATGGCACAGGCGCGCCCCGACGCCATGTTCATGCACTGCCTGCCCGCCCACCGGGGAGAGGAGGTGGCGGCCGAGGTGATCGACGGTCCCCAGAGCGTGGTCTGGACCGAGGCGGGCAACCGGCTGCACGCCCAGAAGGCGCTGCTGGAGTTCCTGATGGGTTGAGCCACCCCGTGTCCACCGATTCCCGCCGCCTGGGCGGCGCCATGATCGCCGCCGCCTGGATCCTCTTCCTCGGCCTGCTCACCCTCTATTTCCAGGACCGCCTGGCGGAGCGCGACAACCCCAACCGGGATCCCCAGGGGCGTGTCGTCGAGGGTGGCATCCGCGAGGTGGTACTGGTGCGCAATCGCTGGGGCCACTACGTGGCCAGCGGTGCCATCGACGGCCACCCGGTCACCTTCCTGCTGGACACCGGCGCCACCGACGTCTCCATTCCCCAGAGCCTCGCCGACCGCATCGGCCTCGAGCGTGGCCGTGCCTACCCGGTCACTACCGCCAACGGCACGATCCGCGTCTGGTCCACCCGGATCGCCACCCTGGAACTGGGAGCGATCCGCCTGCACAATGTACGGGCCAGTATCCGCCCTGGCCAGGAAGGGGAAGAGGTGCTGCTGGGGATGAGCGCCCTGGGAGGCCTGGAGCTGATCCAGAAACGGGGCCGGCTGACCCTGCGCCAGCACCCCTGAGAGGCGTCGCGCGATACATCTGTCAGGATGTTGAAAAAGACCGTCCTGGCCTTTTTCGACGCCGGAAGCCGAAAATGCGATCTCCGGCTTCCTCACGTTTTCGATGAGGCCAGCAGCCTGTCGGACTTCAAGCTGAAGGTCACTCCGCCCCGCGGAAAGCACCAAAACCTGACCGCCTGTCAAAGTCCGACAGGCTGCCGGCCTCATTGAAAACGGCGGTGCATCCATGCACCGCGGCACAGGCTGTCCCATGCAGGGCGACGCGGAGGAGTTCGCCCACCGGATCCACCACAATCACAAGAGGGCCCGAACCCCATGACCACCGACTGGATCGACCGCCTCACCGAAACCACCGGCCAGATCGCCTCGGCCGCCTGGGGGAT
>JALTLT010000064.1 GCA_027001815.1 Gammaproteobacteria bacterium
CCGAGGGTCTCGAGCCGGCGCTGCGTCGAGGCCTGGAGACGGCCGCCGCGCGGGTGCGCGCCTACCACGAGCGGCAGAAGATGGAGTCGTGGAGCTACACCGAGCCCGACGGCACCCTGCTGGGCCAGCAGGTGACGCCGCTGGACCGGGTGGGGCTCTACGTGCCGGGCGGCAAGGCGGCCTATCCCTCCTCGGTGCTGATGAATGCGATCCCGGCCAAGGTGGCGGGGGTCGGCGAGCTGATCATGGTGGTACCGACCCCCGACGGGGTGGTCAACGAGCTGGTGCTGGCCGCCGCCCACATCGCCGGGGTGGACCGGGTCTTCACCATCGGTGGTGCCCAGGCGGTGGCGGCGCTCGCCTGGGGGACCGACACGGTGCCGGCGGTGGACAAGATCGTCGGCCCCGGCAACATCTACGTGGCCACCGCCAAGCGGATGGTGTTCGGCACCGTCGGCATCGACATGATCGCCGGGCCCTCGGAGATCCTGGTGGTGTGCGACGGTGACACCGACCCCCGCTGGATCGCCATGGACCTCTTCTCCCAGGCGGAGCACGACGAGGACGCCCAGGCGATCCTGGTCAGTCCCGACGCCGCCTTCCTCGATGCGGTGGAGGCGGAGATCGGCCGGCTGCTGCCGGAGATGTCGCGCCGCCCCATCATCGAGACCTCCCTCCAGGCGCGTGGCGCCCTGATCCGGGTGGAGGATCTCGACCAGGCGATGGAGGTGGTCAACCGGGTCGCTCCGGAGCACCTGGAGCTGTCGGTGGCCGATCCCCAGGCGTGGCTGCCCAGGATCCGCCACGCCGGCGCCATCTTCATGGGGCGCTACACCGCCGAGGCGCTGGGCGACTACTGCGCCGGTCCCAACCACGTGCTGCCCACCTCGCGCACCGCCCGCTTCTCCTCGCCGCTGGGGGTCTACGACTTCCAGAAGCGCTCCAGCCTCATCCAGTGCTCCGCCGAGGGGGCCTCGGTGCTCGGCCGGGTGGCCGACGTGCTGGCCCGCGGCGAGGGGCTGGAGGCCCACGCCCGCTCCGCCGCGTTCCGCATCCGGGAGGAGTAGCATGGCCGACGAGCTGGTGCGCCGCTGGGTGCGGCCCGAGATCCGGGCGCTCTCCGCCTATCATGTGCCGGATGCGGGGGGGATGGTCAAGCTGGACGCCATGGAGAACCCCTGGAGCTTCGAGGGGGAGGCACGCCAGGGGTGGCTCGAGGCGCTGGCCGGGGTGGAGGTGAACCGCTATCCCGATCCGGCCGCCGGGCGTCTCAAGGGGGCCCTGCGCGAGGCCTTCGGGGTGCCGGCGGGGGCCGAGCTGCTGCTCGGCAACGGCTCCGACGAGATCATCCAGATGCTCTGCATGGCGGTGGCGGGGCCCGACCGGGTGGTGATGGCTCCCGAGCCCTCCTTCGTCATGTACCGCATGATCGCCACCTTCTGCGGCATGCCCTACCACGGCGTGCCGCTGCGGGCCGACGACTTCGCCCTCGACGGGGAGGCGCTGCTCGCCGCAATCCGTGACCGGCAGCCGGCGCTGCTCTTTCTCGCCTATCCCAACAACCCCACCGGCAACCTCTTCGACCGGGAGCTGATGGAGCGGGTCCTCGACCAGGCGCCGGGGCTGGTGGTGGTGGACGAGGCGTACAGCGCCTTCACCGACGAGACCTTCCTTCCGCTGGCCGGCGAGTGTCCCAACCTGCTGGTGATGCGCACCCTCTCCAAGATGGGGCTCGCCGGGCTGCGGCTCGGCTGGCTGGCGGGCCCCATCTTGGAG
>JALTLT010000065.1 GCA_027001815.1 Gammaproteobacteria bacterium
ATCCCCTCCCCCGCCTCCTCCTCCGTCACAGGGGGTCTTCCCGCAGGGCAGGGTGGAACTCCCCCTCGCCGTGGAGGCACAGGAGGCGACGGAGAGAATGCTGCGCCAGGTGGAAGGGGCGCTGGCGCGCATCGCGCTCAGCCAGGCCGCCTCCCTCGGTGGCGCGGAACGGTCGGAGGCGGGACAACGCCCCCCGCTGATCCTCGACCTGCCGGTGCGCACGCCCCTCGGCATCGATCTCTTCCAGCTCTCGATCCGCGAGGAGCCGGGCCGGCGCGAAGCCGCCGAGGAGCAGGAGGGCGGGGAGGAGGGAGGCCGCCGACACTGGAACGTCACCATCGCCTTCGAGCTGGCCGGGCTCGGCCCGATGGTGGCCCGCGTGAGCCTCGACGGCGATCGCGTCTCGACCCTCTTCTGGGCCGAGAGACCCGCCACCGTCACCCTGGTGCGAGACCATCTCCGGGCGCTCGATCAGGGGCTGGAGGCGGCGGGCCTGGAAGCCACCCATCTCGCCTGTCGCGAGGGACTCCCCCGCCAGGAGGAGGCGGCAGCACACCGTCCCGCCGAGGGACTGCTGGACGAGGAGGCGTGAGTCGGTGAAAGGGAAGAAGAAACCGGAACCGATCGCGGTCGCCCTCTTCTACGACGGACGCAACGCGCCGCGGGTGACCGCCAAGGGCGAGGGCGAGCTGGCACGCCGCATCCAGGCGGAGGCGGAGAGGCACGGCGTTCCCCTCTACGAAGACGCCATCCTCGCCTCGGTGCTGGCCCAGCTCGATCTGGGCGACGAGATCCCCCGCAACCTCTATGTGGCGGTGGCCGAGGTGATCGCCTTCACCTACCTGCTCTCCGGGAAGGTGACGGGGGTACCCCTGGCGGCGACGGGACCGGCGCTGCCCCCGCCCGGCGAGGAGGCAGGAAACAGGGACCGGGAGGGAGAGAAAGAGGGAGGATGAAGGGCGAGGCGGCGCTCTTCGCACCGTGCGCACGGGTGGACAAGACCCACCCCGCGAAAAACGGAGGCGTTGCCGGGGAAGCGAGGCCTCAGGAGGAGGCGCCCTCCCCCTCCTCGCCCATGGCCGCCGCCTGGGCGGCGAGCGCCGCGACCGTCTCCTCGTCCAGATCGATGCCCAGATCCCAGCCGGGGTTGATGGCGACGCCGTAGCCGGCCCCCATCCGTCTCAGCACCCAGCCGAGATTCTCGAGGATCCCGCCCTTGTAGCCCTCGAACTGCCGCAGGAACTCCACCGCCCGCTCCGGCGCGGTGAAGAGGATCAGCACCTTCACCCCCTCCTCGCTCTCCAGGCTGAGCGGCGTCGCCTTCTGCGAGGCCTGGAAGCCCTGGATATCCGGCCCCTCCTCCTTCACCGGCATGAACACCTGCTGGCCCAGCACCCCCCGGAAGAAGCGCTCGGGAGCGAGTACCCCGTCGCGCAGGGCGGCGAGCTGCTCTTCCAGTTCGTTGCGGGGTTCCAGTCTCTGTTCACTCATGGGTCGTTCGGCTCCCGTGGTGGGGATGGAGGGGGCATCACCCCTTGAGCTTCTCCTTGAGAAGCTGGTTCACCTGGCCGGGGTTGGCCTTGCCCCGCGACGCCTTCATCACCTGGCCGACGAAGAAGCCCAGCAGCTTCTCCTTGCCGGCCCGGTACTGCTCCACCTGCTTGGGATTGGCGGCGATCACCTCGTCGATGATCTTCTCGATGGCGCCGGTGTCGGTGATCTGCTTGAGGCCGCGCTTCTCGATCACCTGATCGGCATCCCCCTCACCCTCC
>JALTLT010000066.1 GCA_027001815.1 Gammaproteobacteria bacterium
ACGAAGGAAGCTCTCCGAACGCCCCGCCAGGGATGGCGGGGCCGGGCTTTTCGGCGAAGCAGGACAGCACAGCCGAAAAGGGTTCACGGCGTCCCCCGGGAGGGCCTTCCCGCCTCTCGGGGCCCCGCGGAAAGCACCAGAACCTGACCGCCTGTCGAAGTCCGACAGGCTGTTGACCTCATTGAAAACGTGAGGAAGCCGGAAATCGCATTTTCGGCTTCCGGCGTTGAAAAAGGCCAGGATGGCCTTTTTCAACATCCTGGTAAGGGGCTTCCCGTCGGCCTCGTAGCGGGTGGTGCGTATCTTAACTGCTCTTAACTGCCCATTTCTGCATCTTTCTGCAGATGCATTTCGTGGAGGGTTGGAGGATGCTCTTCCTCACGATGATGAAGAGGAATCTCTGATTCATTCAGAGTTTCCTGGAAAAAGAGGAGGAGTGAATCATGCGCACAATGATCCTATCCATGACGCGGAGGCTCGCGGCGACGCTCTTGCTGCTGGGTCTCCCCTGGGCAGCGCAGGCGGCGCTGACCCTCAATATCGAGGCCAATCCCAGTCCGGTGGCGCCGGACCAGCGGTTTCAGGTTCAGCTCACGGTCACCAACACCACCGGCGTTGCCGTGAACGGCGCGACCGTGGAACTGCTGTTTCCCGACAACCTCAAGTCACTCTCCGACGCCAATGCCAGTGACGGTGGGGATTGCCCCCTCGCCGCCTGTGATCCGGGCGAACGTCTCGTCTGGACGTTGCCCACCTTGCAGCCGGGGCAGGGGAAAACCCTTTCCTTCACCCCTGTCGTCGCAACGGGGGTCGCCGACGGCACCGTCATCCCGTTCGATGCCGAGGTGCTCGAAGGGGGGGTGGTCACCACTACCTCCAGCGCCAACGTGGTGGTAGATGGAGCGCCGGTACTGGATCTCGCCCTTGCCGCGGATCGTGATCCCGTGCCCTCCGACGGCGAGTACACCTACACGCTCACATGGGGGAACAGGTCCGGGGCGACGGTGTCCGTCGACACCGTGGTGGAGCTCCAGCTTCCGGCGGGGGTCTCCTTCGTCGCCGCCGACGAGGGGGGAGTCCACAGCGCCGGGGTGGTGACCTGGAACCTGGGGGTCGTCCCCCCTGGTGAAGGGGGGCGGTTGCGGGCCACCGTGCGAGTCGCGACGGGTAGCGGGGACGGCGTACCGCTCGTTGCCACGGCTCTCATCCGTGACCAGCTCGATACGAACGTCATCGGTCGCGCGAAGCGCGTGGGGAGGGTGCAGAACGTTGTCCCGCTGGACCTCCATCTCACCTTCGCCAAACACCCCGCGGCCCCCGGCTGGAGACTCTCCGGCTTCGTGACCGTGACCAATCCCGGGCCGGTCGCCCGTGATCTGGTCTCTCTGGAGCTTCGGGTCCCCCCCGGCCTCGCCGGTTTCGCCGACAGTGGGGTGACGGGGGGCGGCGACTGTCCGCTCGCCTCTTGCGAGGCGGGGGAGCGGATCACCTGGAGTATCGGCACCCTTCCCGCCGGCGCAAGCCGGGTCTTCTCGCTGGTTCCCGTTGTGGCCAGCGGGAGCGCGGCCGGGAGCGTGCTGCCCTGGGAGATGCGGCTCGCGGACGGTACCGGCGAGAACCTGCGTACCATGGCGTCGGTCCTGGTCAAGGACGAGGGGGACGTGAGCATGGTGCTTGCCCTGCGGGGCGATCGGGAGCCCCTCTCCAACGGTGAGAGCACGACCTGGAGGATCGTCTGGGGCAACCGGTCGCTGGCGAACATCACCCAGAATACGGAGGTGGTGTTGCATGTTCCCCCCGAACTGACCATCCTGAGCGCCAGCGACGGCGGTCAGTTCACTGCCGGTGGCGGCGAGGTCCGATGGGATCTCGGTAATACCCTCCCGGGCGAGAGTGGCCAGCTCAGCGTGCGTCTCCTTTCGGCCACCGGGCTCCCCCAGGGGGCGCTGCTCTCCCTTCGAGGAGAGATCCGGGATGGATCCGGCCGTCTGGCGGAAGCCGCGAGGGCCCTCTGGATCCGCGATAATCCCCCTCTGGATGTGGCCGTCGCGCTCTCTCCGGGAGCGGCCTCCGGCGGGGAGCGTGTCGATCTGGAACTGACCGTCTCCAACCCCTCTGCTCTGGAGCGGAACCTGGTCTCGGTCCAGCTCCGCTACCCGACGGGGTTCGATTCGGTTGTGGACAACCGGATTACCGGTGGAGGGGATTGTCCACTTGCCGCCTGTGACCCGGGTGAACTGATCACCTGGAACATCGCCACCCTCCCCGCCGGCGCTGCGGTGACCTTCTCCGTTCCGGTCACCATGGGGACCGGCACCCGTGCCGGATCCATTGCCCAGTGGGAGGCAGTGGTGGTCGACGGTATCGGTGAGAGGCTCCGTGCGGCAGCGGCGGTCTCCACCCGTTCCTCGCCAATCCTGGAACTGGAGCTGGCCGCGGACGCCGATCCCACCGCCCCGGGTGAGTTGCTCACCTGGAAGCTCACCTATTCCAACCGGGATCCCGCCACCACGGCGGCGGGTGCCCGCCTCTCCGTCACCCTGCCCGAGGGAATGCAGTTCGTCTCGGCCTCCGGTGACGAGACGGTGGATCCCTTCGGCGTGGTGAGCTGGAACCTGGGTGATCTCGCGCCGGGGACGATCGGCCAGCGTGAGCTGCTGGTCCGTACCGATGCGCTGTCGGAGCCGGGCACCCTGTTCGACCTCCAGTCGCGCATCGATGCACAGGGGCATCTCCAGAACCGTGCCTCGAGAGCCATCGTGGCCGAGTCGCTCGCCCCGCTGGCACTCGAGGTGGTGGCGGTGCCCGCCGCACTCAATCCCGGAGATGCGACCGAGGTGCAATGGAAGGTCACCAACAACTCGCCGCTCGATCGCTTCCTCGTCCAGTTGCAGGCGCGGGTGCCTACCGGGGTGAATCCCATTCCGGAGGGTGACGTGGGAGGTGGCGGAACCTGTCCGCTCTCCTCCTGCGATCCCGGTGAGCTGATCACCTGGGATCTGGGTACCATTCCTGCCGGAGGTACGGTGACCCTGACGGTGCCCGAGACCATCGTGAGCACCGCGGGCCTCGGTCTGCTGGTCCGCCAGCGCGCCTGGCTCACGGATGGTCTTGATGCACGTGCCGTGGCCCATCTGCCCGTGATGGTAGGGACTCCCACGCCGACCTTCGACGTGCAGATCAGCGGTACCTGCCCGGGGACCATTACCATGAGCGTCCGCAATGCCACACCCAACGGTACACTGGCCATCGTCACGGCGAGTCAGGACGGTTCGTTCACGGTGCCCACGGCACCCTGTCAGGGCATGCCGCTCGACATGAGTGGTCCAAGCCTGTTCCGGCTGCTCAATGCCAACGGCGGAGGTGGACTGTCGGTGAGTCAGCCGGTGAGTGCCGGCCAGTGCGGCCTCTACCTGCAGGTGGTGGATGGGGCCCGCTGCGAGCCCTCCATTCTGCGGCGGCTGCCGTAGCACCGATGTTGCGCGGCAGGAACAACACCAGCCCAGGGACGGGCAAACTCCTCTACGTGTAGCGGGCGCTTCCGTTCCCGCGGGCGGCACGGCCTCCGGACGTGCCGCCCTCTCTTCTTTACGGGGGAATGCGTCGCGGCCGATCCGATTCCAGCGGCAGCCGCAAACGCGGTTTCGGGACTCCTCGCCTTTTTGATGACCTGGCGCCATCGAAATGGCGACGGTACCTCCATGCACCGCGCATGGTCTGTCGAAAGACGGTGTTTTTCAACAGCCTGCTGGTGGAGGTGGTAAAGGCCTGGATAAATGGGGGCTTCCCTGTTATTTTCTGGCCTCGATACCACGACAGGGAAACTCCGACAGGCTGTTGAAAAAGCCCGTCTCTGAGCTTTTTCGACCCGGGAACGGAAAACGTGGTTTGCCGTTCCCTCGCGTTTTCGACGACTTGCCGTCATCGAAAACGGCGGTACCTCCCCGTACCGCGCACAGGTCGTCGAAAAACGCGGTTATTCAACGACCTGCTGATTGAGGCAGGGTTTCCACAAGAAGATTCGAGGCGGCAGCATCCCATGACTCTCATCAGTACCCTCATCGCCCTGGGGCTGGAACTCTTCTTCCCCCACTTCCAGTCGCTCAAGGAGCGGCCGTGGCTCGACGACTACCTGCGTCGTCTGCGGGAGTGGTTCGGTGCGCCCATGCGCAGCGACGGACCCGTGGCGCTGCTGGTGATTCTGGCTCCGCCGCTCCTGGTGGTGCTCCTTCTCCAGGGGATCGCGGAGGGAGTCTGGCTGGGACTCTTCGATCTGCTGTTCAGCGTCGTGGTGCTCTTCTATACCCTGCGGTTCCAGCAGCTCGACCACGCGGTGGACGAATATCTGGATGCGGTGGATGCGGGCACCTACGATCGCGCCCGGGCGCTGGCCTCCCACTGGCTGGGGGATCCCCCGCAAGAGGAGGACTGCGGGGCCCGCCAGCTCGCCGGTGTGGTGCTCCTGGAGAGCGTGGAGAGGCTGTTCGGCGTGCTGCTCTGGTTCATCGTGCTGGGGCCCATGGGGGCGCTGCTCTTCCACCTCTCCTGGAAGCTCGCCTCCGAGGGGGATCTTCTCTCCGAGGAGGGTGGCGGAAGCGGTCTGCGCGAGGCGGCGGGGCGGCTGCACGGCATCCTGGGGTGGATCCCGGTGCGGGTGGCGGCGGCCAGTTTTGCCCTCGCCGGCCAGTTCGAGGCGGCCTTCCAGGCGTGGGGCGAGGTGATCTCCGACCGGGATCCGCAGCGGGGCAACCGGGAGTTGCTGTCGACCGTGGGGCTGGCTGCCGCGGGGCTGGCATCGGGCGGTTCACCACTGGAGAGCGAGGCGCCGCCCGACCCGTCACCGGTGCGGGCGGCGCGCGGCCTGGTGCTGCGAGCGCTGCTCGGCTGGTTGCTGGTGGTAGCGCTGGTCACGCTGGTGGGCTGGTTCTCCTGATCATGACCAGCGCGGCTCCCATGCGCCTCGGCGTCGATCTCGGCGGCACCAAGATCGAGGCGATCGCCATCGACGGCCCGGGAGAAGAGCGTCTCCGTCGGCGCGTCGATACCCCCCAGGGGGAGTATGAGGCGACGCTGGAAGCGGTGGCGGCGCTGGTGCGTTCGGTGGAGAGGGATCTGGGTGAGCCGGGCTCCGTGGGAATCGCCACCCCCGGGGCCATCTCGCCGGCCACCGGCCTGCTCAAGAACTCCAACTCCACCTGTCTCAACGGCCGCCCCGTGGCCCGTGACCTGGAGGCGGTGCTGGGGCGCCCCGTGCGACTGGCCAACGATGCGGACTGTTTCGCCCTCTCCGAGGCCGCCGACGGCGCCGGGGCCGGGGCGCGGAGCCTCTTCGGTGTCATCCTCGGGACGGGAACCGGGGGTGGTCTGGTGTGGGAGGGGCGGCTCCTCGCCGGTCCCAATGCCATCGCCGGCGAATGGGGCCACAATCCGCTCCCGTGGCCGGCCGACGACGAACGTCCGGGCCCTCCCTGCTACTGCGGTCTCCACGGCTGTATCGAGACCTTTCTCTCCGGCCCCGGCATGGCGGCCGATCATCGGCACCATACGGACCAGATTCTCTCGGCGCGTGAGATCGCACGCCGGGCGGTGGGCGGCGACAGCGAGTGTGCCACCACCCTCGAGCGCTACTGTCAACGGCTGGCACGGGGGCTCGCCTCGGTGATCAATCTCTTCGATCCGGAGGTGATCGTCCTCGGTGGCGGGCTCTCCAACATCGAGCGGCTCTACCGGCGGGTGCCGGAACTCTGGTCGCGCTGGGTCTTCTCCGATGCGGTCACCACCCGTCTCCTGCCGAACCGCCACGGGGACTCCTCGGGGGTACGCGGTGCCGCCTGGCTCTGGGCCCCCGAGGAGGCGTGTGAGGGGCTGCCATGAGCGAGACCCTCAAGGTGGCAAGCTGGAACGTCAACTCGCTGAAGGTACGCCTTCCTCATCTCCTGCGGTGGCTGGAGAAGGAGCGGCCTCACCTGGTGGGCCTCCAGGAGACCAAGACGGTGGATGAGAACTTTCCCGTGGAGGCGTTGCGGGAGGCCGGCTACCGGGCCCTGTTCAGCGGCCAGAAGACCTACAACGGGGTAGCCCTGCTCAGCCGTCTGGACGTGGAACCGTCGGAGGTGACCACCGATCTCCCGGGCCTCGACGACCCCCAGCGGCGGGTAGTGGGGGCCGCCTTCGGCGATCTCCATCTGCTCAATCTCTATGTGCCCAACGGTTCGGAGGTGGGCAGCGAAAAGTATGCCTACAAGCTGCGCTGGCTGGAGGTGCTCCGCGATCACCTCCGCGAACGGCTGGAACGTCGGCCGCGGCTGGTGGTGATGGGGGATTTCAACATCGCCCCCGACGACCGGGACGTGCACGATCCCGAGGCGTGGGCGGGGTCGGTACTGGTGAGCGAGCCGGAGCGGGAGGCGCTCCGGGCCCTGGAGGCGCTGGGTCTGCAGGACACCTTCCGGCTCTTCGACCAGGAACCGGCTCTCTATAGCTGGTGGGACTACCGCCAGGGGGCCTTCCGCCGCAACCTGGGGTTGCGCATCGATCTCATCCTCGCCAGTCCGGCGCTGGCGGAACGCTGTGTGCGGGCCTGGATCGACCGCGAGCCGCGACGCTGGGAGCGTCCCTCCGACCACGCGCCGGTGCTGGCGGAGTTCAACACCTGAAGACGGGAATCCCATGAGTGAAGAGTACAAGTACCGTGACCTGCGCGACTTCATCCGCCTGCTGGAGGGGCGTGGCGAGCTGGTACGGGTGCAGCGGGAGGTGGATCCCCGTCTGGAGATGACCGAGATCTGCGACCGCACCCTGCGTGCGGGGGGGCCGGCGATCCTCTTCGAGAACCCGAAGGGGCACGAGATCCCGGTACTGGCCAACCTCTTCGGTACGCCGGAACGGGTGGCGCTGGGCATGGGCGAGGAGTCGGTGACGGCGCTCCGCCAGGTGGGTGAGTTGCTCGCCCAGCTAAAGGAGCCTGAGCCACCCCGCGGCATGCGGGACGCCTGGGAGAAGCTGCCGGTCTTCCGCCAGGTGCTGCACATGTCGCCGAAGGTGGTCAAGCGCGCCCCCTGCCAGGAGGTGGTCCTGGAGGGCGAGCAGGTGGATCTCTCGCGCCTGCCGGTACAGACCTGCTGGCCGGGAGACGCCGGCCCCCTGATCACCTGGGCGCTGGTGGTGACCCGCGGCCCCAACAAGCCGCGGCAGAATCTGGGTATCTATCGCCAGCAGGTGATCGGTCGCAACAAGGTGATCATGCGCTGGCTCGCCCACCGGGGGGGCGCCCTCGATTTCCGCGAGTGGTGCGAGGCGCGTCCCGGGGAGCCCTTTCCGGTGGCGGTTGCCCTCGGTGCCGATCCCGCCACCATCCTGGGTGCGGTGACGCCGGTCCCCGATACCCTCTCCGAGTACGCCTTCGCCGGCCTGCTGCGGGGGGGCAAGACGGAGGTGGTGCCGTGT
>JALTLT010000067.1 GCA_027001815.1 Gammaproteobacteria bacterium
TCTCTCCACACCCTTCCGGTTCGAGTTGCAGGAGTTGAGCCTGGACTGCACCATGGGCATGGCCGTGGCGGATCTCAGCAGTGACACACCCGACACCCTCATGCAGCGCACCATGATCGCCGTGCGTCATGCCAGACAGCAGCAACCCGGCACCATCCAGCTCTACGACGAAGAGATCGGACGCGAGGCGGAACTCACTCACCACATCATCACCCGGCTGCCCCGGGTCACGGAGAGCGAAGAGCTTTACCTCCTCTACCAGCCCAAGGTGGACAGAGAGGGATTTCTCCAGGGTGCGGAGGTACTCGTGCGCTGGAACGACCGGGACCACGGAGACATTCCTCCCGATCGTTTCATCCCCCACGCAGAGGAACATGGAGCGATCATCGATATTGGCCGATGGGTCTTCACCACGGCGCTCTCCCGCCTGCTGATGTGGCGCGATCTGCTCCCCGGGGAGGGTGGTGGACCCTTCCTGGCGATCAACCTCTCCCCCATTCAGCTCATGGTGCCGCAGATGGCGGCCCGGTTCGTGGAGCTTTGTGAACAGTTCGGCGTCCCTCCTTCCCAGGTCGAGATCGAACTCACCGAGACCGGTATCATGCGGCGCTCCGAAAACATAGGGCCCAATCTCCGAACCCTCTCCGAGGCGGGTTTCCACCTCGCGATCGACGACTTTGGTACCGGCCATTCGTCGCTGTCGAGGCTGCACCAGTTCCCGCTCACCACCCTCAAGATCGACCGCAGCTTCGTCTCCAACATGTGTCTCGGCGTCTCCCATGTCGCCATCGTCCAGTCGATCATCGACATGGCACACACGCTCGGCTGCAAGGTGGTGGCGGAGGGAATCGAGGAGATGCGCCAGTACGAGCGCCTCAAGTCGATGGGGTGCGATCTCTTCCAGGGATACCTCTTCGACCGCCCCCTCTCCGAAGAGGAGTTCCGCGATCGATTGCAGCACCGGCAAGGGATCTACCCCTCGCTCACCCGGGCGTGAACTTCCCGGGGCGGGGAACCGATCGGCGCAGCGGCCCCGCAGCGGCATGGTGAGGAGAGCGGGGGGCGCCAGGGTTTCCCTGACACACCAACCTGGCGGGCTGTCGAAAAACACCTTTTTTGGACAGCCTGTGCCGCGGTGCAGGGAGGCACCGCTGCCTTTTCAATGACGCCAGGTCGTTGAAAACGTGAGGAAGCCGGAAATCACATTTTCGGCTTCCAACGTTAAAAAGGCCAGGACGGCCTTGGCCTCACCATCGATACCCGCAGCCGCGAGGTGCGCCGTGACGGCGAACTGCTGAACCTCACGGCGAAGGAATACGATCTGCTGCTGCACTTCGCCCGGCACCCGGGTCAGGTGTTCAACCGGCTGCAACTGCTCGACAGCGTCTGGGGCTATGCCCACGTGGGTTACGAGCACACCGTCAACACCCACATCAACCGGCTGCGCAGCAAGCTCGAGAGCGACCCGCGCAACCCGCGCTACATAAGAACGGTGTGGGGCGTGGGCTACCGGTTCATCGGCGAAGAGGTCACATGAGCGAACCGGCACGGCGGACCGCCTTCTGGCGCAGCCTCTACTTCAAGCTCGGTGCCGGGCTGGCGGTGATCCTGCTGGTGGTCGGGCTCTCCTATACCCTGTTCACCGGCTACATGCTGCGCCAGATCAACTCCACCAGCCAGCAGTTGCTCAACCGCAACCTGGCCCAGAACCTGGTCGACGACAAGAAGATCGTGCACGACGGCTCCATCGACGAAGAGGCGATGAAGCA
>JALTLT010000068.1 GCA_027001815.1 Gammaproteobacteria bacterium
GTTGAGGACGCCGTCGCGGTCGAGGAGGATGGCCTTGGGTCCGGAGGGCCTAGCCGGGGATTCGGCCGGAGTCTCAGCCGGGATCCCAGAGGGGATCCCAGAAGGGATCTCAGCGGGGTTTTCGGACGGACCCTCCGCTTCAACCATCTCGGGAGGGGGAGCCGAAGGTTCCCTCCCCCCCGCCAGCCCGGTGAGTGGCGCGGTGATTCCACGGGCCGCTGGCAAGGGAGCCATCCCAGGCCCTATCCCCCGGCGGGCTATGGTGCCATGCCCTGGTACCCGCCCCCTCGCACGACACCCTATCCCCCCGGCTGGGGAGGAGAAGGGATCTATATGCCGTTCATGCCGTGGTGATGCCGACGGAGGTATGAGATCCGGCCCACCGTGAGCGAGGCCTTGGGATCCGGGCCTCTCTCTCCCAGCGAGGTTGCGGTGCGCTCCCCGGTGGAACGAGGAACAGCGGATACGGCAGAACCGTATCCGGTCTGCGTCCGACAGGTGGCTGCTTCCCCACCGGTCGAGACAGTCGAGCTGTATCTGGAGGGAGCGAACGGCGTGGAATCGTATCGTCCGGCGAGTCCCGAAAGGGTGGTGTCGCGACTGCGAATCCTCAAGCCCCATGTCAAAGGAGAAATCGATATGAACACCTTCAAGACGATCATGGCCACGGCCGCCCTGGTGGGCGCCAGTGCCTTGCCGATCACCGCTACTGCCTGGTGGGGCGGCCCCTGGGGCGGTGGTCCGTGGGGTGGTGGTGGTCCATGGGACGGAAGTGGCTGGGGCGATGGCTCCATGAACTTCAACATGAGCGGCTCGGGACGCGGCAGCGGTTATGGCTACGGCCATCCCGGCTACTACGGCTATCCGGGCTGGGGCGCGCCCTATGGCGGCTATCCCGGTTACGGCTATCCCGGCTATGGCTACCCCGGGTGGGGTGGAGCCTATCCTCCTCCGGCCGCCGTCCCTCCCGGCATGGCGCCCGGCATGTACCCCGGCACGGCGCCCGAAGGCAAGTGATCGGGTAGCAGGCTGTTGAAAAACAACGTTTTTCGGCAGCCTGTGCCGCGGTGCATGGACGCACCGCCGTTTTCAATGACGCCAGGTCATTGAAAACGTGAGGAAGCCGGAAATCGCATTTTCGGCTTCCGGCGTTGAAAAAGGCCAGGACGGCCTTTTTCAACATCCTGGTAGAGGAGCCAGTCCGTCACGGGTCCCGGCCATTCACCGGGGCCCGTGGCCGGTTCGAGAGGACGGACTGGCCGGCATGGAGAGAGGTTGGTGTCGGTTACCTCCCGCTTCCGTGCCGGTACGGCGTCGAAGGGTGATCGGCGGACCGAAATGAATTCCGGAGGTCTGCCCGAGTGACAGCGGTGAGGGGAGTGGTACCCCGGACCCGGCATCACTCGGTCAGGGCCCTGGTTTCGGAGAGTGACAACAGGATCGAATGCTGGAGGAGTGCACGAGAGATGCGCGGTGTTGCGAAGAGGATGACGAAATGGGTAGCGGGCGGGGTGTTTGCCTGCATGGCGATGGCGGTGCAGGCAGCGGGTGCTCCGGCCGTCCAGTTTTCCGCCACGGCGGTGCAGAAGGCTCCCCAGCGGGGGGAGTTCGTGGCACGCATGTATGTGGGAAGTCATGCGGTGCGCACCGAGTACGAGCGCAACGGCCAGAAGATGATCGAGATCGCCTTCACCGATCGATCGCTGCGGGTCATGCTCTTTCCCCAGAATCGCACCTACGTGGAACAGCGCGGCGCGGGCATGGGGGTCGCCTTCGGGCGCTCTTCGGGCTCCACCAACCCCTGTGAGGGGGGGCGTCTCGAAGGCGCCAGTTGCAAACCGCTGGGGCGCGAGGAGGTGAATGGCCGCCTCGCCGACAAGTGGGAGGTGACCATGCAGCGGGACGGAAAGACCCTGCACACGGTGCACTGGATCGACGTGGATCGCAAGCTGCCCCTGCGCGAGAATTTCGCCGACGGTACCCGCACGGAGCTGCAGTTGGTGGGCGAGGAGAAGATCAACGGTCGCCGTGCCGAGAAGTGGATCATGAAGGTGACCCGGCCCGACGGCAAGACCATGGAGTCGACCCAGTGGTACGACCCGGAACTGCATATCACCATCCGTGAGGAGGTGCCCGGCGGCTACATCCGTGAATTGCGTGACATCCGCGTTGGTCCGCAGCCCGAGAGTCTGTTCACCATTCCTGCCGGCTGGCGTCGTGTCGAGATGCCCCAGGGGCAGGGTGGAATGCGTCGCTGAGGAGTCTCCCCATGATCACGGTAATCGCAAACCTCAAGGGGGGGTCCGGAAAGAGCACGGTGGCCTTCAATCTCGGTATCTGGCTGGAGACCCGTGGTCAGCCGGTGGTCGCCTATGACCTGGATCCCCAGTGTACCCTGCTGGACGTGGCCGAGATCCGCCGGGAAGAGGGGATCACTCCCCCTTTCCAGGTCTACAACGACAAGGAGGCGCTGGCGCGGCAGCTCGGCTATCACCCGGGCGAGGTGCTGGTGGACGTCGGAGCCGCCAGTGTCCCCTCCATGATGGAGGCGCTCGGGATCGCCGACCGGGTGCTGGTGCCGGTCCCCCCCAGCCAGCCGGACGTCTGGGCGACCCAGCGTTTTCTCTCGATCCTCGACGAGGCGACCGCGAAGCGAAAGGAGAAGCCGGAACTGCTTGCCTTCATCAACCGGGCCGATACCCATCATGCGGTGAGGGAGTCGGACGAGACGGAGGAGGCGCTGGCCATGTTGCCGGGCGTCACGGTGATGCCGCATCGCCTCTTTCAGCGGACCATCTACCGCCGCTCCATGAGCGAGGGGCTGGCGGTGTTCGAACTGGAGCGGACGAGCAAGGCGGCGGGCGAGTTCGGTACCCTCGCCAGCGCTCTCTATCCCGATCTCGCCCGTGACCGGGCAAAGGGACAGCGCAACCGCTGATGCCTCTGCGCGCGGCAGGCGCGAGGTGGAAGTGTGATATAATGGATTTAGCAAACGTTAATATACTGCCTGGCGAGAAGGGCCCGCCTCGACACCGCAAGGAGCGCAGGGTTGCTCGGCGAGAGACCTTGATTCCCACCCGGAATCATCGTGTGGTTTTCTGGCTGGGCTCCAAGATTCCGGGGTCGAAGAGACGTCCATGGGCAATGAAGAGAGTGGGTGGGAATCCGCCAGAAAGGAAAAGGTCGTCAAGGAGGATTGCGAGCAGTGCCGATCGGAGCAGGCCAGGGCTGCGGAGATGAGCGATCAGCGTGGACAGCAACGCCCGCCGGGGAACGGTGCCAATGTCGTCGATCCCGGCCGCGGCGAGAACGTGGAGGCTCAACTGGATGCCTGCCTCGGCAGGAGTCTGGAGCAGCTCTCCAACGCCTTCACGGTCAGCGCCCGCCGCTGGGAGCTGATCGTCTATCCGGCACTCCTGATGTTCTGCGTGCTGGCCGCCTACGGTTTCTACCTGATCTACAGCCTGACCAAGGACGTGGGCATCCTCGCCGAGCAGATCACCATCATCAACAACAGCATGCGTCAGATCTCGGCCAACGTCGACCGGATGTCCGGCAACGTCGAGCAGATGTCTGGCAACATCAGCTCCATGACCGACCACGTCACGCTCATGACCGGTGACATCTCGGAAGCCACCGAGGTGATGTCCCGCATGGTGATCCACATGCGGGACATGAACGTCTCCATGCAGAGCATGAACGTCGCCATGGAACAGATGCGTTATCACATCGGCGTGATGAACCAGAGCGTCTCGCGCCCCATGTCCTTCATGAACAGCTTCCTGCCCTGGTAGGACTCATCGACCGGACCGTGTCGGTCCGGTTTCTTGCAGAGAGTGGACTCGCATGGCTGACTCCTCCCCCTGGTGGCGCCCCGGCAAACCGGACGAACAGATCGAACAGCGTCTGCGCAATCTCCAGGATCACCTCAAGCAGGAGAACCCGCTGCTCCAGGATGCGGTGAAGAGCTTCCAGAAGCTCGATCGTGTCTCCTACTCCATGGGCCTCCTCCAGCGTCACCAGTCGTGGGCGACCCGCATCCCCTGGTGGCCGCTCATCTCGGTACTCGGTACCTTCTCGGCGGGCAAGTCCACCTTCATCAACCACTTCCTCCAGTATCCCCTGCAGGATACGGGCACCCAGGCGGTGGACGACAAGTTCACGGTCATCTGCTACTCCGGGGAGCAGGTGGCGCGGGTGCTGCCCGGCATTGCGCTGGATGCCGACCCCCGCTTCCCCTTCTACCAGATGAGCGAGGAGCTGGAGAAGGTGGCTCCCGGGGAAGGGGATCGCATCGATGCCTACCTGCAGCTCAAGACCTGCCCGAGCGAGCGGCTGCGGGGGCGGATCCTCATCGATTCGCCCGGATTCGACGCCGACGCCCAGCGTAGCGCCGTCCTGCGGATCACCGACTACATCATCGACCTCTCCGATCTGGTGCTGGTGCTGTTCGACGCGCGCCACCCGGAACCCGGTGCCATGAAGGACACCCTCACCCATCTGGTGGGCAACACCATCGGTCGGCGCGATTCCAGCAAGTTCATGTACATCCTCAACCAGATCGACGCCACGGCGCGAGAGGACAACCCGGAGGAGGTGGTCGCCGCGTGGCAGCGGGCGCTCGCCCAGGAGGGGCTCACCGCCGGCAAGTTCTACACTATCTACAATCCCGACGCCGCAGTCCCCATCGAGGATGAGGAGCGCCGTCGGCGTTTCGAGAGCAAGCGTGATCAGGATCTCGCCCAGATCCACGCCCGCATCGAACAGGTGACCGTGGAGCGTGCCTATCGTATCGTGTCCGGTCTGGAGAAGGTGGCACGGCAGATCGAGGACGACATGGTGCCTCGCATCATGGCCATGATCTCCGACTGGCGCCGCCGCGTACTCTGGGGGGACGCCCTCGCCTTCGGCGGTCTGGCGGTGGTGTTGCTGCTGCTCTCGGTGTGGGCCGGCTACTGGGACGGGCTCTCCTTCGTGCCGCCCTGGGGCGAGACGGTCGCCGGCAACCCCTGGCTGCAGCTTCTGTTGCTGCCGGGTGGTCTCGGTCTGGCCGGCTGGATCCATTTCCGGATTCGCCGCTGGGCCGCGGGCCGTATCGTGCGACGCCTGAAACGGGAACGTGAGCCGGGGCCGTGGCGGGACTCGCTGCTGGGGGCCTTTCGCAAGAATACCCGGCCGTGGCGATCCATCTTCGCCACCCGGCCGGCGGGCTGGGGACGACTGACGCGGAAACGGCTCCACCAGGTGATCAGCGATGCGGACTGTTTCGTGCAGCAGCTCAACGACGCCTTCACCAACCCCTCTGGAGAGGAGAGGGGAGGGAATGGCCCGGAGACGGTGAGTTCCCTTCCGGAACCGGCTGTCCAGGAGGAAGAACCGATCAAGATCAAGGAACCCTTACAACACGGCGGTGGACAATGAGCGACGAGGTTATCACGACAAGACAGAACAGTTTTACTCGCGAGGAGCTCCTCGCTTGCGGGAAGGGCGAGATGTTCGGCCCCGGCAACGCCCAGCTCCCCTTGCCGCCGATGCTGATGTTCGACCGCATCACCAGGATCGACGACAGCGGGGGGTCCCATGGCAAGGGCGAGATCGTGGCCGAACTCGATGTCACGCCCGATCTGTGGTTCTTCGAATGCCATTTCCAGGGGGATCCCGTCATGCCGGGGTGCCTGGGGCTGGATGCCATGTGGCAGTTGATCGGTTTCTTCCTCGGCTGGATGGGTGGACCGGGGCGTGGTCGTGCCCTCGGCGTGGGTGAGGTCGCCTTTCGGGGCCAGGTGGTACCCGGTGCAAAACTGGTCCGCTATCATATCGACATGAAACGCGTCATCATGCGCAAGCTGGTGATGGGCATCGGCGACGCCACCATGGAGGTGGATGGGCGGGAGATCTATACCGCCAAGGACCTCCGGGTCGGGCTCTTTACGTCGACGGAGAACTTCTGAGAGGAGTTCCGTCGCGAGAGATTTTCGAACCCCCCGGTGGGCGTGGTGGCAGGTTCCGCCGGCTTGTCGGGGCGTTTTTCCCGTGTCACGGGATCCCCTGAACGGGTCGGAACTCCTGTCTGACCCTCGAGCGAGGCAGAGACGGTAATACAGTCTATGAGAAGGGTGGTTGTAACCGGCATAGGGATCGTGTCCAGCATAGGTAATTCCAGGGACGAGGTATTGAAATCGCTGCGTGAGGCGCGTTCCGGCATCACTCACAGTGAGGAGTACGCGGAACTCGGTTTCCGCAGTCACGTCCATGGAGCCATCGATGTGGACGTGGAGGGGCGCATCGATCGCAAGCTGCGCCGCTTCATGGGCGATGGCGCAGCGTTCAACTACATCGCCATGCAGGAGGCGCTGGCCGACGCCGGTCTCGAGGAGGGAGCGATCTCCGATCCGAGGGTCGGACTGGTGATGGGTTCCGGCGGGGCCTCTACCGAGAACATCGTCCAGGCCGCCGATATCCTGCGCCAGAAGGGGTTGCGTCGTGTCGGTCCCTACATGGTGCCGCGCACCATGTCGAGCACCACTTCGGCCTGCCTGGCCACCGCCTTTCACATCAAGGGGGTGAGCTACTCCATCAGCTCCGCCTGCGCCACCAGTGCCCACTGCATCGGCAACGCCATGGAGCTGATCCAGCTCGGCAAGCAGGACATGGTTTTCGCCGGCGGAGGGGAAGAGGTGCACTGGACCCTCACCGTCCTGTTCGATGCCATGGGCGCGCTCTCCTCCAAGTACAACGACCGGCCCGAGGTGGCCTCCCGCCCCTACGACCGGGACCGGGACGGTTTCGTCATCTCCGGCGGTGGTGGCGTGATGGTGCTCGAGGAGCTGGAGCACGCGCTGCGGCGGGGTGCCCGCATCTACGCCGAGTTGGTGGGTTACGGCGCCACCTCCGACGGGGCGGACATGGTACAGCCTTCCGGGGAAGGGGCGGTACGCTGCATGCGGCAGGCGCTGGAGGGAGTGGAAGGGCCCATCGACTACATCAACGCCCACGGTACCTCCACACCGGTCGGCGACTCCAAGGAACTGGGAGCGATTCGCGAGGTGTTCGGCGAGGATATCCCCCCCATCAGCTCCACCAAGTCCCTGTCCGGCCACGCCCTGGGTGCCGCCGGTGTCCACGAGGCGATCTACTCCCTGCTGATGATGGAGAACGATTTCATCGCCGAGTCGGCCAATATCGAGAATCTGGACGAAGCGGCCGAGGGGATGCCGATCGTACGGGAACGGCAGGATGGGGTGAAGATCGAGACTCTCCTCTCCAACAGCTTCGGATTCGGCGGCACCAACGCAAGCCTCGTCTTCCGCAAGTGGAAGGAGTCCTGAACGGCTCTTCGCCTGGCAAGCGCACAAAGGAGAAAGGGGGGGGCCATTGGAGGCCCCCTTTTTCGTGTGCGCCCAGCATGGGCGCACCCCTGCGGGT
>JALTLT010000069.1 GCA_027001815.1 Gammaproteobacteria bacterium
TGCGCGGTCCTGCTCCGCTTGCAGGGCCGGGGCTTGCCCTCCGTGGCAAGCCCGTTCGCCGGGAGGAATGTCCACCGGACATTCCCCGTTTTCCGGCTCACCCCTGCCGCCAACGCCCCCGGGAGGGTCTTCCCGCCTCTCGGGGCCCCGCGGAATGCACCAGAACCTGATGGCCCGTCAAAGGCCGTCAGGCTGCCAATCTCATTGAAAACGTTGGTGCATCCCTGCACCGCGGCACAGGCTGCCGAAAAACGGTGTTTTTCAACAGCCTGTTAAACAGCCTGCTGGTCGGGCCCGCGGATGCGGAGAGTCGGCCGGATCCCCCCGCCGCAGCCATTCGGGCGAGGGGATCCGGCCCGTTTCATTTCGCCGTGAGCCACCCTTTGCAGTCGAAGGGCTCTTCGGACTGTCCCAGCCGCTCACACGCAGGAGCGAAGGCATCCTGGATGCGCTCCAGTCGGGGGTGGCCGTCGCTCTCCCCGGCCCAGGCGCGCAACCCCTCTCCCAGGGTGTGGAGACGCCGCAGGTTTCGGCCGAAGAGGGCGTCGGGGCTGCGTGAGAGCTCCGTGAGCAGGGCGATGGCGGCCCGTTCGATCGCCTCTCCCTCCTCGGGTGTCAGCTCCACCATGCCGAGCACGTGGTAGGTGCCCCACTGGAAGCGGGTGGCGGGGCCACGGGCGGAGTCGTGCGCCCGTTCCAGCCAGCGAAGTGCCTCTTCGGGGCGTCCCGCCTGACGGGCCAGGTCGGCCAGCTCCACCATGAAATAGAAGGGGGATCGTGAGCGCTCCAGCTCCGCCTCGAGCAGCGACTTCGCCTCCTGCTCCAGCCCGGCGGTCTGGAGCAGGTAGACCGCCATGTTGACCACCGCCTGACGCTCGTAGGGGTCGGTGGTCTTCCGATTGCAGCGGGCCACCTCCCGCCGGATGTGGTCGATCAGCGTAGAGGACGGCTCCTCGTCCGGGGATAGCAGTCGGTGCAGTTCCACGGCCGGCAGCCAGGTGGCGAGGCGGCTGGCACACGAGAGATCCGGCGTGTTTCGCTCTGCCTCCATCGCCCGTCCCCAGGCGCGGCTCAGCCGTCCGATGCCCTTCTTCTCTCCTCCGGTGGCGAAGGTGGTCAGTTCCCGACTGGCGTAATGGAGCGAACTGGCCACCGCCCGGCGGCTCTCGGGGCGGCCGAGGATCTCCAGCAGCCGCTGTTCCACCCTGCGCCGCTCCTCCGTTTCCGGCGGCGCTTCACCGGCCCGCGCCATGCGCTCGTGCAGCCAGAGCATCCAGAGCCGGTCCCCGATCTGGGGTTCCGCCGTCCCGCCTGCCATTGCCGTCAGTTTGCGGAACACCTCCTCGCGTCGGTCTTTCGCCAGGCGGGTATCCTGGTCCCAGGAGTAGAAGGCGAGGAGTCGCAGCGCCTGGGGATCGGCGCGCCCCTCGCGCATCACCCGGTCGAGCAGTTCCCCAACCGGTTCCATGCGGTCGAGGGCGAGGTTGAGGACCCCCGCGTACTGGCGGATGTCGAGGCCACCGGGAATGCGGGTCAGCTCGCGTCCGTCCGGGGCGAAGAGGATCACCGTGGGATAGCCCCGGACCCGGAAGCGGCTTCCCCAGCGCTGGGCGTCGGGGGTGTCCCCGTCCAGGTAGACCGGCACGAAGAGGCGGATCTGGCGGAGAAATTCGGGACGCCGGAAGATGGTCGCCTTGAGCTGCTGGCAGGGGGGGCACCATACCGCCCCCCAGTAGAGGAAGAGCGGCTTGCCG
>JALTLT010000070.1:0-462 GCA_027001815.1 Gammaproteobacteria bacterium
CCGCACCGGTGCTTGCGTCCACCCCGCCGAGCATGCCCGGGCCCGTGACCCTCTCGGTGAGTGGCGGGCCCCCATCCACCCCTGGGGTGCTCGTCGCGGCTCCCGTTCCCGAGAATCCCCTCGGATTGTTCCCCGGTTTCGTGGTTCAGCCCGATCTCTTCTCGATCCAGGACTGGATGCTCCTGCCCATCACCTCCTCGCCTGCGGGCACCGCCGACCTTGGGTTCTTCCTGCCTCTCGATCCCAACCTCCTCTTCCTGGAGGTCGTCCTCCAGGGTTGGTTTCCCTCGCCGATGGGGCTGGCCGCCTCGGCACTCACCAACGGACTCAGGTTGCAAGTGGGTCTGCAATGAATCGCCCTGCCAGATCACGGTCCGGAGTCAGAATCATGAAAGCGATCCTCCTGGGAATGACCCTCGCCGCCGGGCTCTGCCTGCCGACCGCCGGTGGCCAGGACCTCCT
>JALTLT010000070.1:472-1744 GCA_027001815.1 Gammaproteobacteria bacterium
TCCTCGTCCAGCACGCCGGGGGCGCGTCCCTTCCGACCCTCGGCTCCGCTCTCCTGGCCCTGGATGACGTCAGCGGCGACGGCGTCCCCGACTACGCCTCCGCGGGCCCGGTGGAGATCCAGCCCGGCTCCCAGCTTCCCTGGGGTGCGCGCCTGCGCGTCTATTCGGGGATGGACGGCACCCAGGTGTACGAGCACACGGCGAGCGGGTTTCCCGCCGGCCCTCTGCACGTCGCCCTGGCGATGCTCGGCGACCTCACGGGTGACGGCAGGCCTGAAATCGCCCTGGGCATTGCAGAGGATTTCTCGCCGGTGGCCTTGGTGAGCCGCGTGGAGGTCCTGGACGGCGCCAGCGGCAACCTGCTCTATGCGCTGGCGGGGGCGCAGCATCCCAGATTCGGCTGGTCCGTGGAGAACGTGGGGGATGTGGATGGCGACGGCATGAGCGATCTGGCGGTGGGGGCACCGGGCCTCTTTCTGGGGAGCTTCACGACGTGGGGTGGGATGGTGTCTGTCTTCTCCGGGGCCACCGGTACGATTCTCGCCCCACCCATCCACGCGGGTTTCTTCTCGGTCAGCTACACCATGGACGTGGGAAGGGTGCTGCTTCATCTCCCCGATTTCGACCCCATGCTGCCCGGTGGAGTCCTGGCCCTCGGCCTGAGGGACGCCGGAAGAGCGGAAGTGCTGGGTCTTCCGTCCTTGACTCCTGTGGCGACGGTCTTCGGTTGCCCGGGTTCCGGGCCGGGTCTGGAGCCCATGGGGGCCGCCCTTGCGGACATGGGGGACATCGACGGTGACGGCGCTTCGGAACTGGCGGGCGCGGGAGTGCAGAACACCGGTACCGGACCCTCGTCGGTGCGGGTCTCCATCGTGGGCGGATCGGGAAGCACCTGTCTCTACGCGCTGAACGTCCCGGGATCTCTGGGGACGTCGCCTGCGCTGGCGGCCCTCGACGACCAGGACGGCGACGGGATCCGCGATCTGGCCGTGGGGGCTCCCTACCAGGTCCACCTCTTCTCGGGTGCGACCGGGTCGGCCATGGGAACCCTGCCTGCCGGGCCACCCGCCACCGAAGTGCAGGTGGTCGGGCTCGGAGACCTGACCGGCGACGGATTTGAAGATTTGGCCTTCGAACTCGTCGGCGTCGAGGATGCGCGCGATCCCGAAGTCCATGATCTTGAGGAACTCTTTGCCATCGCGGTCGGTCACCATGAGGTTCTCGGGCTTGAGGTCGCGGTGAACGACATCGGCCTGGTGGGCGGCGGCCATA
>JALTLT010000071.1 GCA_027001815.1 Gammaproteobacteria bacterium
CGGGCCCTCATCCGCGCCGCCGAGGGCGCGCCACCCCCCGGCGAGCGCCCCCTGTGGCTGCTGCCGGAGCCGACCCCCCTGGCCGTGGAGGCGGAGACCCCCTCCCTGCGCGGCCCCCTCACCATCCGCCAGGGGCCGGAGCGAATCGAGAGCGGCTGGTGGGACGGGGCCGACGTGGCCCGCGACTACTTCGTCGCCGAGAACCCCCATCACGAGCGCTACTGGATCTTCCGCGAACTGCGCCATCCCCACCGATGGTTCGTCCACGGCATCTTCGCCTGAGCGGCGTCCCGTGGTCCTTCAACAGGATGTCGAAAGGGACCGAACCCCGATTCCCGGTGCCGCCGTGGCGCACGATCGGGGCTGGCGGCCCGTCGGACTTCGACCCGAAGCGTGCTCCGTCTCCCGGAGCCCCTGCAGACGGCATCCGTCGGCGGGTCGAGGCCCGGCGACCCGCCGGCATCCCTCTGCCGCCCTACGCGGAACTCCACTGCCTCAGCAACTTCACCTTCCTGCGGGGCGCCTCCCACCCCCACGAACTGGTGGAGCGGGCGGCCGAGCTGGGCTACTCGGCCCTGGCGATCACCGACGAGTGCTCCCTGGCCGGGGTGGTACGGGCCCACGAGGCGGCGCGGGAGGTGGGACTCCCCCTCCTCATAGGCAGCGAAATCCGCCTCGAGGAGGGGGAGCGGCTGGTACTGCTGGCCACCGACCGGGAGGGCTATGGCAACCTCTCGGAGCTGATCACCCTGGGGCGCCGGCGCGCCGCCAAGGGCGAGTACCGTCTGGGCCGGAGCGATCTCGAGGGCGGCCTGCCCGGCTGCCTCGCCCTGCTGATCCCCGATGCTCCCCTGCCGGGCGAGGTGACCGGGACGGCCGCCGCCTGGCTGGCGGCCCGCTTCTCCGGCCGCGCCTGGATCGCCGTGGAACTCCACCTGGGGGGTGCCGACCACCGTCACCTGGCGGCACTGGAGGAGCTCTCCCGCCGCCACGGCCTGCCCCTGGTGGCCGCCGGCGGCGTGCTGATGCACCGGCGCGGACGGCGCCCCCTGCAGGATCTGCTCACCGCCATCCGTCTGGGCGTCACCGTGGAGGAGGCGGGGTTCGCCCTGCAGCCCAATGGTGAACGCCACCTGCGCAGCCGCCGGCGCCTGGCCCGCCTCTACCCCCCCGCCCTGCTGGAGGAGAGCGCCGCCGTCGCGCGGCGCTGCCGCTTCTCCCTCGACGAGCTGCGTTACCAATACCCGGACGATCTGACCCCCGCCGGCGAATCCCCTGCCGATCATCTGCGTCGGCTCACCCTGGCGGGGATGGCGGAGAGATGGCCGGACGGAGCGCCGGAAAGGGTACGCCGGCAGGTGGAGCACGAGCTGAGGATCATCGCCGAACTGGGCTACGAGGCCTATTTCCTCACCGTCCACGACCTGATCTGCTTCGCCCGGGAGCGCAACATCCTCTGCCAGGGACGCGGCTCCGCGGCCAACTCGGCGGTCTGCTACTGTCTGGGGATCACGGCGGTCGACCCGGCGCGCATCGACACCCTCTTCGAACGCTTCGTCTCGAAGGAGCGCAACGAGCCGCCGGACATCGACATCGACTTCGAGAACCGGCGCCGCGAGGAGGTGATCCAGTACATCTACCGGCGCTACGGCCGCGACCGGGCGGCGCTGGCCGCCACCCTGATCCGCTACCGGCGCCGCAGCGCCCTGCGTGACACCGGTCGCGCCCTCGGCCTGAGCGAGGCGCAACTGGAGGCGATCGGCAGCAGCTTCGCCTGGTGGGACCGCCGTATCGAACCGCAGCGGCTGCGTGAAGCGGGCCTCGACCCGGACAACCCCCGCATCCACCGTCTCCTCCATCTGGCCGGAGAGCTGACCGGTTTTCCCCGTCACCTCTCCCAGCACGTGGGCGGCATGGTGATCTCCCGCGCCCCCCTGGCCCGGCTGGTGCCCATGGAGAACGCCGCCATGGAACAGCCCCGCAACGGCCCCGCCACCGCCGAGGGGCATCGGCCCGAGGCACTGGCACGCGGTGAAAGGCCGGTACTGCGCACCGTCATCCAGTGGGACAAGGACGACCTTGACGCGGTGGGACTGCTGAAGGTGGACTGTCTCGCCCTCGGCATGCTCTCCGCCCTCCACCACGCCTTCGACCTGATCGCCCTCCACCGCCGACGCGCCCTCGACCTGGCCACCATCCCGGCGGAGGATCCCGCCGTCTACGAGATGATCTGCCGCGCCGACACCATGGGCGTGTTCCAGATCGAGTCACGGGCACAGATGGGTATGCTGCCCCGCCTCCGGCCCACCTGCTTCTACGATCTGGTGATCGAGGTGGCCATCGTCCGCCCCGGTCCCATCCAGGGGGAGATGGTCCACCCCTACCTGCGCCGCCGGCGCGGCGAGGAGCCGGTCAGCTACCCCAGCGAGGCGGTCCGCTCGGTGCTGGAGCGGACCCTCGGCGTGCCCATCTTCCAGGAACAGGTGATCAAGCTGGCGATGGTGGCCGCCGGTTTCAGCGCCGGCGAGGCGGATCAGCTACGGCGAGCCATCGGCTCCTGGCGGCGGCGGGAGAAGCTGGAGGCGTTCCGCCGCAAGCTCGTCGACGGCATGCTGCAGCGGGGTTACTCCCGCCGCTTCGCGGAACAGATCTTCCACCAGATCGAGGGGTTCGGCGAATACGGCTTCCCCGAGTCCCACGCGGCCAGCTTCGCCCTGCTGGTCTACGTCTCCGCCTGGATCAAATGCCATGAGCCGGCCATCTTCACCTGTGCCCTCCTCAACAGCCAGCCCATGGGTTTCTACGCTCCCGCCCAGCTCATCCAGGATGCCCGCCGCCACGACGTCGAGGTACGACCGGTGGCGGTGAACCGCAGCCACTGGGAGTGCACCCTGGAACCGCGCGAGGAACCCGCCGCAAGGGACGGGACCGACCTCGCCCTGCGGCTCGGCCTGCGGATGGTCAAGGGGTTTTCGCGAGAGGCCGCGGAACGGCTGGTGGCGAGCCGCGAGGAGGGAGGTCCCTTCCACAGCGTGGAGGAACTGGCCCGCCGGGCCCGCCTCGAGCCACGCGAGCTGGAACGGCTGGCCGACGCCGGCGCCCTCGAGACACTGGCCGGGGACCGCCACCGGGCCCGCTGGTCGGTCCTCGGCGTGGAGGAAACCCTCCCCCTCTTCCCGGAAACGCGCATCGACGAGTCTCCTCCCTGCCTGCAGCCACCGAACGAGCAGGAGAACCTGCTGGCCGACTACGCCTCCCTCGGCCTCACCCTCGGCCGCCACCCCATGGCGCTGCTCCGTCCCCGTCTCGGCGGTTGCCGACGCAGCCGCGACCTGGCCACCCTTCCCCACCGCAGCACCGCCCGGATGGCCGGCATCGTCATCACCCGCCAGCACCCCATGAGCGCCGGCGGCACCGTCTTTCTCACCCTCGAGGACGAGACCGGCACCTTCAACGTCATCGTCTGGGAACGGCTTACCGAACGCTACCGGAAGGAGGTGATTCAGGGACGACTGTTGACCATATGGGGAGAGGTTCAGCGGGAGGGGGAGGTGATCCATCTGGTCGCCCGCCACCTGGAGGACCGGACCGCACTGCTGCAGGGTCTGGCCGTCCGTTCGCGGGATTTCCATTGAGGCGGCCCCCGAAGACCGGGTGAAAATCTTGTGGAAACCCTGAACAATTCATCCCTGAATTGTCAGAGTACGGGAGCCGAAAAGCGCGTTTCCCTGGTGACGCCGGTCCCCCGGCGTCACCCCACGGCAGACGGTGCTCCCGCGCCGCGCGACCCCGGTGCCACACCGAACCTTCGGAGGACGCGGGAGCGTCCCGGGCCGTGCATCACGCCGCGGGAGCGGCGTGACGAGGGAGAAGTAAGGAAGGAGCGGCGTGACGAGGAAGGAGAAATATGGAGCGGCACGACGAGGAACTACCGGGAGCACCGAGTGGTACCCGGCAATGGCGCCGCAGGCGACACGCTTCGGCACCCCCGGTTGGCGCTACGCGCCAACTGCCAGGTACAACCTGGCGTGCCCGGGCCGGGACGGCACCGTGCGCCGTACTGGCAGAAGGAATCAGCCGGCCGCGCGGCGTCTCTCCCGCAACAGGGCCTGCACCGCCTTGCGGGTGCGAAGGTCTTCTTCGTCGAACATCAGGCGGATACCCAGAGCGTCACGATCGACCACGATCGAAGGGATCCGGCACCACTCGATGTCGTCGAGATCGTCATGGATGGAGAAACCCACCTCCAGAATCTGGTGGCGACGGAAGGGCACCTCGCCGATCTCCACATAGACACCCTGCAGGGAGATCTCCCGCGCCATTCCGACGGAAACGGGAACTCCCCCCTCATAGAGGATCACCGGTACGTTACTGTCTCTTTCCCACCTTTCGATCATCCTGCACCATCCCGTTGTTCTTCTCCAGGGCCGGCGCCAGCGGGGGAATCTCTGCCCCGGCGGCGGCGAGTCGACAGTTCCCGGACCGGTCCGACCGGTTTCAATATCGCTGGCGGGTCGGCGTCGAACCCTCCAGGCGTCGGGTCATCCCCGAGGCGTGACGCGAAAGCGCCTCCAGATGGTCGCGCAGCGGTCGCGCCTCACCGACCCGTACCCCGACCCAAAAGGCAATCCACACCGACAGGGCCACGATGGCCAAACCCAGATAGATCATTCCGCACCTCTTCAGACGCTGCGGCACGGCCCCTGTGCTTGGTGGAGGGAACTGGTCCCCAGTCCCCCTCGGAATCGACGGCAGATGGGCCGTGAAAGCTGACACCCCGCTCCCACCTCCCGGCCGGCCACTCTTCCCAGACCATCGGCAGTGCGCCGTTTTTCTTTACCGTCCACCCCATTTCCGTCGGCCGAGGCAAAATGAGATCTCCCGAATGTGAACTAATTCCCTTGCGGAGAATGCGGCAACTGGTAAAGTTGGCATCCAGACAGGGACCCTAAGGGAGAGGGAACGATGGGGGTTTTCTCCATTCGAGCATGGTTGAGCCGGCAACAGCGCCGGCAGGAGCGGAAAGAACCGAGGGAGCGGCGCGCGAGACCCCGGACTCCGCCCAATGCCACGGTGATGATCGTCGACGACTCGCGGACGATGGTCTTCTCCCTGCGCAAGACCCTGGAACAGGGGGGATACCGGGTGACCCAGGCCTTCGATGGCGAGTCCTGCCTCGAACGGGCGCAGACCGAGCGCCCCGATATCATCCTCCTCGACATCGTCATGCCAGGGATCAATGGCTATGAGACCCTGCGCCGCCTGCGGCGCAACGAGGCGACCCGCCACATTCCCGTGATTCTCATGAGTGGTACCGACCAGTCCACCGAACGATTCTGGGGGGAGAAGCTGGGCGCCCGCAGTTTTCTCACCAAGCCCATTGCGCGCGGTGATCTCTTCCTGACGCTGGAGGGGGTGGTTCGGGCCGCCTGAGACCGGCCGGCATCCCCCCCCGACACCCGCCATTCGCGCTATACTCCCCTCACCACGAGGTCCGGCACCCGGACGACCGCACAGAGAAGGGAGGGAGGAGGATGGCAAAACCGAAAGGCAAGAAGATCCTGATGCTGGTGGGTGACTTCGTCGAGGACTACGAGGCGATGGTCCCCTTCCAGATGCTGCTGATGGTGGGTCATCAGGTGGACACCGTCTGCCCGGAGAAGAAACCGGGTGACACCGTGCGTACCGCGGTCCACGATTTCGAGGGCGATCAGACCTACTCCGAGAAACCGGGACACAACTTCCACATCACCGCCAACTTCGACCACATCAAGGTAAAGAACTACGACGGCCTGGTGATTCCGGGCGGCAGGGCGCCGGAGTACCTGCGCCTCAACAACCGCATCCTGGAGATCGTCCGGGAGTTCTTCGATGCGGGCAAACCGGTGGCCTCCATCTGCCACGGCCAGCAGATCCTCGCCGCCGCCGGAGTGGTGGAGGGGCGCGAATGTACCGCCTACCCCGCCGTGGGCCCCGAACTGACCGCCGCAGGCGCCAAGTGGTGCGGTATCAACGACACCTTCTCCAACGCCTGCGTGGACGGCAACCTGGTCACCGCCCCCGCCTGGCCCGCCCATCCGGAGTGGATGCGTGCCTTCCTGAAACTGCTGGGAAGCACCATCGAGCCATAGACAGAGACTTCCTGGTGGCGCCGCGCAGACCCCGGCGCCGCGCCCGACCCCCGGGGGACGCGGGAGCGGCGTGACGAGGGGGAAGTTTGGCCCCTTCCCTTGTCAGGCTGTTATGCATTTCTCCCCGCAAAGCGACATGCCTTCTCCAATGGGCAACCCTCGCAGAGGGGGCGCTTGCGGCAGTGCTCCTTGGCATGACGCACGATGAGGGCGTGGTATTCGTTGTACACCTTCACTTCGCGGGGAACCCGGGCCTCGATCCAGAGTCGCAGGATGTCGTAGGGGTAGTCGCCGACGTCGTGGCCGACCCGGGAGAAGAGCCGGCGGGTATAGGCGTCCACGACGAAGACCGGGCGGTGAAAGGCGTAGAGCAGTATGTCATCGGCGGTCTCCGGGCCGACTCCCTTCACCGACAGCAGCGCCTCGCGGAGAGGACCCGTCTCCATCACCCCGAGGGGACCGAGACCCCCCCGCTCCACGAACCAACGGCAGAGCGCGGCGAGCCGCCGTGCCTTGACGTTGAAGTAGCCGGAGGGGCGAATAAGCTCTGCCAGGCGTTGGGGATCGAGGGCGAGGATCGCTTCCGGATCGAGGAGATCCACCGCCTTCAGGTTGGCGATCGCCCGCTCCACGTTGCTCCAGGCGGCATTCTGGGTGAGGACGGCCCCCACCATCACCTCGAAGGGGGTCTCCGCCGGCCACCACCCCTGCGGACCATAGCGGTCGAACAGCCGCCGGTAGAGCTGGCGGAGGGTGGGAAGGCGGCTCATCGGCGTGTGCGCCCTCCCTTGCCACGCCGGGCCACCGGACGGCGCCGGGCCGTCTTCTTCCGCCGTCGTCCCCGCTCGGCACGCCGTGACGGCTCCGGCTCGTCGGCGGGCAGGCCAGCCAGTTCCAGAAGAGGTGACATCGCCTCATCGTCCAGCTCACGCCACCTCCCCGCCGGGAGGTCCCGGGGCAGCGCCACCGGCCCGAAACGGAGTCGGATGAGGCGGCTCACCCGCACACCCAGGCTCTCCCACAACCGGCGCACCTCCCGCTTGCGTCCTTCGCGCAGGATCACGTGGTACCAGTGGTTGGCACCGCTGCCACCGGCATCGACCACCTTGTCGAAGCGGGCCGGCCCATCCTCCAGTTCGACACCCGTGAGGAGCCGATGGATCATCTCGTCGGTCACCTCACCCAGTACCCGCACGGCATACTCCCGTTCCACCTCGCGGGAAGGGTGCATGAGGCGGTTGGCCAGTTCGCCATCGGTGGTGAGCAGGAGCAGGCCGCTGGTGTTGAGGTCGAGACGACCCACGGCGATCCAGCGACCTCCCCCCTTCGGCCGCGGCAGGGTATCGAAGACGGTGGCACGGCCCTCGGGGTCGGAGCGGGTGGTCACCTCCCCTTCCGGCTTGTGGTAGAGAAGAACCGACCGGCGCGACGGCAGGCGACGGAAAGGCTGCACCGGCCGACCGTCGAGCTGGATACGATCGGAGGGCCCCACCCGTTGGCCGGGTTCCGCCACCTTGCCATTGACCTTGATCCGCCCCTCTTCGATCCAGCGCTCGATCTCCCGGCGGGAGCCGAAGCCGGCCGCGGCCATCACCTTATGGATCCGTTCAGGTTCCGTCACGGGAGTCCTCCGGGGGCGGACCCCCTTCCCCCTCGACGGGGACGACCCCGGTGGAGGCCTCGACCACGGCGGCCGGTTCGTCGGGCGCCTCTTCCGGGGTTCCGCCGGTGCCCCCTTCGGCTTCCGGGACGGGGGATCCGCTCCCTTCCTCCCCCTCCCGCCCCTCCTCTCCTGCAGCGTCCTTCTCCCCCTCCGCCAGGGGGATCTCCAGTTCCAGATCGGCATCGATGGAGTCGAGATCGCGCAGCTCCGCCAGGGTGGGCAGCTCGTCGAGTCCCTTGAGGTTGAAATAGTCGAGGAACTGACGGGTGGTACCGTACATGGCCGGCCGTCCGGGCACGTCCCGATGGCCCACCACCCGGATCCACTCCCGCTCCAGAAGGGTGCGGATGATGTTGGAACTGACGCTCACCCCCCGCACATCCTCGATCTCGCCACGGGTGATGGGCTGCCGGTAGGCGATCAGGGCCAGGGTCTCGAGCAGGGCGCGGGAGTAGCGCGGCGGACGCTCCTCGTCCAGGCGATGGAGCCAGGGCGCCAGCTCCTCGCGTACCTGGATGCGGAACCCCGACGCCACCTCCTTGAGTTCGATGCCCCGATCGGCGTACTCCTCCATCAGGGTAGTGAGTACCTTGCGCAGCGCCTGTCTCTCCGGCGGATTCTCCTCACCGAACAGACGCAGCAGGTGATCGAGGGTCAACGGCCTCCCGGCGGCGAGCAACGCCGCCTCGACGATGTTCTTCAATTGTTCTTCGGTCATCTCTGACATGGGATCACTCCGGCCGCCCCCCCTGGGGGACCTCAGGCCTCCTGCAACGCGTCGGGATCGGTGTGGCTGGCAGAGGCCGGCTTGACGTGGATGGGAGCATAGGGTTCGGTCTGCACCAGTTCCAGCAATCGCTCCTTGACCAGCTCCAGCACCGCAAGAAAGGTCACCACCACGCCCATGCGCCCCTCCTCCGGATCGAAGAGGGTGGTGAACTCGACGAAGTGCTCCGGATCGAGGCGGCTCAGCACCTCCCCCATCCGTTCGCGAACCGACAGGGGCTCCATCTGGATCTGGTGGTGGGAGTACATCTCCGCCCGGCGCAGCACGTCGCGGAAGGCGAGCAGCAGCTCCCGCAGATCCACGTCGGGCTCCAGGCGTACGACCTTGCGCTCCGGCGCCTCCACCGCCACCGGGAAGATGTCCCGTTCGAGTCGCGGAAGGGCGTCCAAGTCCTCGGCCGCCTTCTTGAATCGTTCGTACTCCTGCAGCCGCCGCACCAGCTCCGCCCGGGGGTCCTCCTCCCCCTCCTCGCTCTCCGGCGGGCGCGGCAGCAGCATGCGCGACTTCACCTCCGCCAGCACCGCCGCCATCACCAGATACTCCGCCGCCAGCTCCAGCTTGAGGACCTTCATCATCTCGATGTAGTCCATGTACTGGCGGGTGATCTCGGCGATGGGGATCTCGAGAATATCCAGGTTCTGGCGCTTGATGAGATAGAGCAACAGATCGAGCGGCCCCTCGAACGCCTCGAGGAACACCTCCAGCGCCTCCGGCGGGATGTAGAGGTCCTGCGGGAGCTGGGTGACCGGCTCCCCCGCCACCACCGCAAAGGGCATCTCCTCCTGCTGGGGGCGGATGGCCGAAGGATGCGGGAGCTCCCCCTCCCCGCCCCCGGGAGTCACGCTCTTGTCGGACTCGTCGTTCACCGGTAGGCCAGCCCCATCGCCTGGATCACCTCTTCCATGGTCTCGCGCGCCGTGTCCCGCGCCTGCTCACACCCCTCGGCGATGATGTTGCGCACCAGTTGCGGCTCCTCCACGTACTGGCGAGCCCGCTCCTGGATCGGCGCCAGTTCGGCCAGCACCCCCTCGATCACATGCTGCTTGCAGTCGAGGCAGCCGATGCCGGCAGTGGTGCATCCCTCGCGAACCTCGGCCTTCACCTCGTCGCTGGAGTAGACCTGGTGGAGCTGCCACACCGGACACTTCTCCGGGTCACCCGGATCGGTACGGCGCACCCGGGCCGGATCGGTGGGCATGGTGCGCAGCTTGCGGGTCACCTCCTCCGGATCCTCGCGCAGGGCGATGGTGTTGTGGTAGGACTTGGACATCTTCTGGCCATCGAGTCCCGGCATCTTGGCCGCCTCGGTGAGCAGCGCCTCGGGTTCCGGCAGGACGATACGCGACCCCCCCTCCAGGTAGCCGTAGAGCCGTTCCCGGTCGCGAAGGGTGATGTTCTGCGCCGACTCCAGCAGGGCACGCCCCACCTCGAGCGCCTCGTGGTCGCCCTGCTCCTGGTAACGACGGCGCTGTTCGCGGTAGACCTTGGCGTTCTTCTTGCCCAGCTTCTTGATCGCCTCCTCCGCCTTCTCCTCGAATCCCGGCTCGCGGCCATAGAGGTGGTTGAACCGGCGCGCCACCTCCCGGGTCAGCTCCACATGGGCCACCTGATCCTCGCCCACCGGCACGTAGCCCGCCTTGTAGATGAGGATGTCGGCGGCCTGCAGCAGGGGATAGCCGAGGAAACCGTAGGTGGAGAGATCACGCTCCTTGAGCTTCTCCTGCTGGTCCTTGTAGCTGGGCACCCGCTCCAGCCAGGAGAGGGGCGTGATCATGGAGAGAAGCAGGTGGAGTTCGGCGTGTTCCGGCACCCGCGACTGGATGAAGAGACGTGCCATGGCGGGGTTGACACCGGCCGCGAGCCAGTCCACCACCATGTCCCACACATGGTCGCCGATGTGTGCGGTCTCCTCGTAGTGGGTGGTCAGCGCATGCCAGTCGGCGACGAAGAAGTAGCACTCGTACTCGTTCTGCAGGCGGATCCAGTTCTTCAGCACACCATGGTAGTGCCCCAGATGGAGGGCGCCGGTGGGGCGCATCCCCGACAGGACACGGGCGTTGTGCGAACCAGGCATGGAACTCACGGATATCTCCTAACGGTCAGTTGAACAGGGAATTGAGGATCCACATGTAGGCCTGCCCCGGCACCCCCGAGATACCGATGAAGGGGACCTGGATGAGGATCACCAGCGGCCACATCACCTTGCCGAGGATGCCCGTCACCAGCAGCGCCACCAGGATGATGATGCCATAGGGCTCCACCCGGCTGAAGCGGTAGGCCCATGGGGCCGGCAGCAGCGCGGAGAGGATCCGCCCGCCATCGAGCGGCAACAGGGGCAGCAGGTTGAGCACCATGAGGATCACGTTGAGAAAGATTCCGGCCACGCCGCTGTAGATCAGGAAACGGGATGCCCCTTCCGGCAGCAGATCGCCCATCGCCAGTTTGACCACCAGCGCCCAGAGCAGGGCCATCAACAGGTTGGCACCGGGACCGGCCGCAGCCACCAGCGCCATGTCCCGGCGGGGGTGGCGCAGGTTCTGCCAGGTGACCGGCACCGGCTTGGCCCAGCCGAACAGCGGACCGTGCAACAGGAAGAGGATCGTCGGCACGAGCAGGGTGCCGACCGGGTCGATGTGACGCAATGGATTGAGGCTCAACCTTCCCAGCATGCGCGCCGTCGGATCCCCCAGCCGCAGCGCCACCCAGCCGTGGGCGGTCTCGTGGACGGTAATGGCGAAGAGCAGGGGCAGGGCCAGCGCCGCCAGGCGCTGCACGTCGTTGAGGGGTTCCATCGCCGGATTATACCCGGTCGCCGGAGGCGAGGGCTAATCTCCCCTCCTCTCCCGACCCGTTCATCTCCCCCCGGCCACGATCACCCCCAGCGCCATCAGCCACACCAGCGAGCCTGCGGCGAGCCGCAGCACCTGCCGCTGGATCGCCCGCGGCAGACGATGGGGACGCAGCCACTCGCCGGGAGCGATCTCCTGGTAACGGGCCTCGCGCCGCATGTCGGTGAGCACCAGCAGCTCGTAGACCAGCACCGAGGTGGAGAGGAGCAGAACCAGGATGGCGAGAAAGGACATGGCTTAAGCGTTCTCGAACAGGGAGACGTCGCCCAGTCCCACCCGCAGCACCTCCGGCGGGGAGGAGAGCAGATCGATCACCGTGGTGGCCTCGATCCCGCCGCTGCCCCCGTCGATGACCGCATCCACCTGGTTGCCGAGCCGGTCACGGATCTCCTCGGGGTCGGTGAGCGGCAACTCCTCGCCCGGCAGCATCAGGGTGGTGGAGAGCATCGGCTCACCCAGCTCCTCGAGAATCGCCTGGGCGATGGGATTGTCGGGCACACGGATACCGATGGTCTTGCGCTTGGGGTGCTGCAGCCGACGCGGCGTCTCGTGGGTCGCCTTGAGAACAAAGGTGTAGGGGCCGGGGGTGAGCGCCTTGAGGAGCCGGTAGGCGGTGTTGTCCACCTTGGCATAGACGGAGATCTCGGAGAGGTCCCGGCACACCAGGGTGAAGTGGTGGTGGGGTTCGAGGCGGCGAATGCGGCGGATCCGCTCCAGGGCATTCTTGTTACCGATGGTACAGGCCAGCGCGTAACTGGAATCGGTGGGATAGGCGATCACTCCTCCATCACGCAGGATCTCGACGGTACGGTGGACGAGCCGCTTCTGGGGGTTCCTGGGATGGATCTGGAAATACTGGCTCATGATCCCGCGCGGTCAGCAGACCGCCACCTCCCGGAGTTCCGGCTGTTCCCACCCCTCCCAGACGGGACGGCATCCGGCCGGCAGCGGCGGCAGACGACCCAGCTCGATCCAGGGATTCTCGGGCCCGTGGTAGTCGGAGCCTGCGGAGGCGAGCATGCGGAAGGCACGCGCCTTGGCCGCCATGGCCACCACCTCGTCCCGGCTGTGACTCCCCGAGACCACCTCCAGGGCCTCGCCCCCACACGCCATGAACTCCCCGATCAGCTCCCGCAGCTTGGTGGCGGTGAGGCGGTAACGGGCGGGGTGGGCGATCACCGCCTGCCCCCCGGCAGCCCGGATCCATCCCACCGCCTCTTCCAGGGAGGCCCAGCGGCCTGCCACGTGGCCAGGGCGGTTCTTGACCAGAAATCGGCCGAACACCTCCCGCACCGACCCGGCGTGGCCGTTCTCCACCAGGAAGCGGGCGAAATGGGTGCGCCCGACGATGGCCCCGGTGGCCAGCCGCCGTGCCCCCTCCCAGGCGCCGGGGATGCCATGCTTCGCCAGCCGCCGACCGATCTCCTCGGCGCGCCACTGGCGGAACTCACGCAGCCTCTGCAGCCCTGCCTGCAACTCGGGGCGCTCCGGGTCCACACCCAGTCCGACGATATGAACGGTGCGCCGCTTCCAGGTGACCGAGATCTCCACGCCCGCCACCAGCCACAGCCCGTGCCGCTGCGCCGCCTCGCACGCCTCGGCGATCCCGTCGGTGGTGTCGTGGTCGGTCAGCGCGAGGACCTGGACCCCCGCCCGCGCGGCGCGCGCCACCAGCTCCGCCGGCGCCAGGGTGCCGTCGGAGGCGGTCGAATGGGAGTGCAGATCGAATCGGGTCATCATGGAACCCTTCATTCTACCGGAGCGGACAACCCCTGTCTTGCACGCCGACCTTCTCCCCCACCCGGACCAACACACGACGTCAACCCGCAAGGGCCTCCTGGTTCCACCTCCGGCACCATTCGCCGGCAGGGCCGCAGGGCGCGGGAGCCTCCCATCCCCTCTCCGTGGTATCATGGCCGTCCGACCAGCACACGAACGGGATCGACGGGGCGCCCGCCGTTGCCGTCCGCTCCCGTCCAGAGAACCGATGAAATTCCTCTACGACTTCTTCCCCATCATCCTCTTCTACCTCTTCTACAAGCTCCAGGACATCTACTGGGCGACCGGCGCCGCCATCGTCGGCACCGGCCTGCAGGTGGGCATCTCCTGGGTCCGCCACCGCAAGGTGGAGAAGATGCACCTGATCACCTTCGGCCTCCTGGTGGTGCTCGGCGGGGCCACCATCCTCTTCCACGATGCCGCCTTCATCAAGTGGAAGGTGAGCGTGGTCAACTGGCTCTTCGGCGTCGTCTTCCTGGGCAGCCAGTTCATCGGCGGGAAGACCATCGCCGAACGGATGATGGGGGCCGCCATCCAGGTCCCCGCCGAGGTGTGGCGCCGTCTCAACCTGGGTTGGGCCCTCTTCTTCCTCGGCCTCGGTTTCCTCAACCTGTGGGTGATGTACAGCGTGGACGAGGCCACCTGGGTCAACTTCAAGGTATACGGCCTGCTGGGCCTCACCTTCCTCTTCGTCATCGCCCAGTCCTTCTACCTGGCGCGCCACGTCTCGGAGGAGAAGGATCCGGAACCGGAACAGGAATGAAGCCGAAAAGCGGTGTTTTTCAAGGAAACTCTGAACAATTCATCCCTGAATTGTCAGAGTACGGGAGCCGAAAAACGCGGTTTCCGGCTCCCTTGCAAAATCAATCACCTGCGGTGATCGATTTTGACGGCACATCCCTGTGCCGCAGGAATCTCTGAATAGATCAGAGATTCCTCAACAGCCTGTCAATGAAGCCAGGAGACTCACAGACCATGTGGTACATGATCCACGCCCGCGACATCCCCGGCAGCCTCGAGAAACGGCTCGCCGCCCGACCCCGTCACCTGGAGCGGCTGGAGAGACTGCAGGCGGAGGGACGCCTGCTGCTGGCAGGCCCCCTGCCGGCCATCGACGGTGAGGACCCCGGCCCGGCCGGTTTTACCGGCAGCCTGGTGGTGGCGGAGTTCGAATCGCTGGAGGCGGCCCGCGCCTGGGCCGACGCCGACCCCTACGTGGAGGCGGGTGTCTACGCCGAAGTGGAGATCAACCCCTTCAAGAAGGTGTTTCCCAGATGACTGGGCAGACCCGGGCCGAGAAACTGCGCAACCGACTGGTGATGGCCCTGGAGCCCCTCTCGCTCGAACTGTTCGACGACAGCGAGAAGCACGCCGGTCACAAGGGGAACGTTCAGGGAGGCGGCCATTTCACCGTGCGCATCGTCTCCGCCGCCTTCGAGGGAAAGAATCTCATCCAGCGCCACCGTCTGGTCTACGACGCCGTGGGCGACATGATGGAGAGGGAGATCCATGCCCTCTCCATCGAGGCGAAGGCGCCGGGGGAGGAGTAGCCACGGAGGGCGGGGCGCACCGCCCACCCGGTCAACGGGAACCCCCGCCCTGGTCACACCGCTCCTCCGGGGACAACCCCGGTTGTCGCGTGCCGGGCAGAACGAATGATGCCGCCTGCGGCGGCACTTCCGAGTGTGCCACTCGGCGATCCCGGGGAGGCTACTCGCTCTCCTCCGCCCAACCCATGCCCCACCTCTCCGTCGGCAGCAGGCGGCCCGGCGCATAGTAGTCCACACCGGCCTTTTCGATGATTCCGAACAGGCGCTGCTCGGTCTCGGCATCGACGGTCTGCTGCCAGCGGCGCAGGGCGCGGCGGGCGTCTTCCCTCGCCACTTCGCCAAGGCGATCGTCGGCGGTCGAGGCGGAGGCGGCGCGACTGGCGGCGAGGATGCGATCGAGCCGCTCCAGCTCGCAGTGGGCGGCGAGGAAGGCGAAGCCCGCCTGCGGGGCGATGCGCAGCTCCTCGTAGGAGACCACCGGACACACCTCCCGCTCCATGGAGGAGAAGAGGCGGTGCGGGACCAGTTGTTCCAGCGCCCACTCGGCGGTGAACAGCTCGAGCCGGTCGCCCCGTTTCAGCACCCCTTCGAAAAAGGCCCGCTGGCCGGCATCGAGCCAGCGCTCCATGAACGCCTCGTTCTCCAGGATCATCCCCAGTTCCGGCTCGTACTTGCGGCTCATGGAGAGAATGGTCGGCATGGGGTGACGGATGAGGGCGAAGAGGTGCCAGTCGCCGGCCCTGGTGGTGAAGTACTCCAGGGCGGGATTGGCGTGGATGATCTTCCACAACCGGCGGCGGGTCAGCAGATGGTAGCGAGGGCGCAAAGGATTGTAGGGACCGGCGATCACCGTATGGCGCGGCTCCGCCATGTAACGCTCCACCCACGGAATCATCGCCTCCGGGAAGGCGAAGAGACGGTGTCCCCGGCAGATGGTGTCGAAGTCGGGTGCGCGGGCCAGAAGGGAACGCCCCACGAACTTGGGACCAAAGGGCTCGTCGATGGTGCGCAGCCCCGGCTCGGCGCCCAGCGCCTCCATCAGCCAGGTGGAGCCGCTGCGCCGGGAGGAGAGCATGACGATGTCCCTCCGCCCGCCGGGGACATGGAGGGGAATGCGGGTCAGCAGGTGACGAAGCCCTTCACGCACCCAGCGGTTGCGGCGGATGAAGGCGCTCTGCGGGATCTGCATGGAGAGGGGTCAGCGCCAGCGGTCGCGCAGGGTGTCGCGATGGAGCGCCAGCCACTGCAGGGCAAGGATGGGGGTAGCGGAATTGATGGTCCCGTCGGCGATGCGCGCCTGGGCCTCGTCGAAGGAGAAGACGCGCACGCGAATGTCCTCCCCCTCGTCCGCCAGCCCGTGCACCCCCTCGGCGCTCTCCGCGTCCACGCGCGCGCAGTAGAGGTGGATGATCTCGGTGTCGGAGCCGGGGCTCACGTGGTAGCTGGCGATCGGTTCCAGCGCCTCCACCCGGCAGCCGGTCTCTTCGGCCACCTCTCGATGGGCCACCCCCTCGAGGCTCTCCCCCTCCTCCACGTAGCCGGCCGCCAGTTCCAGCATCCAGGGGCCCGCCGGCCCCTCGAGGGCACCGATCCGGAACTGCTCCACCATCACCACCTGGTCGCGCCGCGGATCATAAAGGAGAACCGCCACCGCATGTCCCTTGCGCAGCACCTCGCGCACCAGGGGCGGGCTCCATCCGCCGGCAAAGAGGGAGTGACGCAAGCGCACCCTCTGCAGGCGGAAGAAACCACGATAGACCGTCTCCGACTCCAGTATCTCGAACTCGTACCGCATCCCTGGCCGCCCCGTGGACCGATTACCGTGCCGCGCCTTCCCGCCGCATCTTCTCGGTGGGCGGCATCTGCAGCGACTCGGCCACCTCGGGTGGCATGTAGTTCTCGTCGTGCTTGGCCAGTACCTCGTTGGCCACGAACACGCCGTCCGGCCCCAGCTTGCCGTTGGCGACGATCCCCTGCCCCTCGCGGAAGAGGTCCGGCAGGATACCGGAGTAGCGGACCGTGATGTCACTGGCGTAGTCGGTGAGCACGAAGGTGACGCTCAGACCGTCATCGGAGCGCTGCACGCTCCCCTCCTTGACCATGCCGCCGAGACGGAAGAGGCGGTCCTTCGGCGCCTTGCCGGCCGCCACGTCGGACGGGCTGTTGAAGTAGAGCAGATTCTCCCTGAAGGCGACCAGGGCAAGAGCAGTGGCTCCCCCGATGCCCATCACCAGCACCAGCACCATGATCAGGCGGCGCTTGCGGCGTGGATTCATAGTTTCCCCTCCCGGCGGAGCCTCGACCGAATCTCCTCCTTCACCCGCCGGTGCCGAAGCGCCGGCCCGACGGCATTGGCGACCAGGATCACCAGCCCGAGGGCGTAGGAGGACCAGACATACGGGGCATACCCGCCCATGTGAAAGAATTCCGACCAGTTCATCGGACACCCTCCTCACGCAACAGTTCCCTCACCCAGCCGCTACGCCGCTCCTGCTGCAGGACGAGGGACCGGACACGCATCAGCACCGTGGCGAAGTAGTAGATCTGGAAGCCGGCCGCCGCCTGCAGCAGCGGAATCAGCATGGAGATGTGCATGGCCGGCTTGTCCATGCGGGTCACCGTCGGTCCCTGGTGGAGGGTGTTCCACCACTCCACCGAGTAGTGGATGATGGGAATGTTGACCACGCCGACGATCGCCAGCACCGCCCCGGCCCGGGCAGCATTGCGACGATCCTCGATGGCCGCCTGCAACCCCATGAAACCCAGATAGAGGAAGAGCAGCAGCAGTTCCGAGGTGAGCCGTGCGTCCCACACCCACCAGGTCCCCCACATCGGCTTGCCCCAGATGGAACCCGTGACCAGTGCCAGAAAGGTGAAAGAGGCGCCGATGGGTGCCGAGGCGGTGGCGAACAGGTCTGCCAGCTTGATCTTCCAGATCAGGCCGATGGCCGCCGACGTGGCCATCACCATGTAGATGAACAGCGACATCCAGGCGGCCGGCACGTGCAGATAGATGATGCGGAAACTGTCACCCTGCTGGTAGTCGGCCGGTGCCTTCACCAGCCCGCCGTAGAAACCGAGAGCGATGAGGATCACCGCGGCCGCCATGAGCCAGGGAATCCACTTGCCGGCGATACGGTAGAAGTGTTTCGGTGATGCCAGTCGATGAATGAATTTCCACATGGTATCGGATTATCCCAGGCTGATACGCAGCGCCGCCGAGGTGGCCAGCGGCGCTAGGGTGAGTGAGAGGACCAGCATCGCCCCCAGGAAGGCCAGCGGACCGATCACCGGCAGTCCCAGGGCGGCGTCACGTACCGCCCCCGCGGCAAAGATGAGCACGGGTACGTAGAGGGGGAGCACCAGCAACGCCAGCAACATGCCTCCGCGGCGCAGACCGACGGTGAGCGCGACGCCGATCGCTCCCACCAGGCTGAGGACCGGGGTGCCGAGCAGCAGGGTCAGGAGCAGCACGCCGATCCCCTCCGTCGGCAGATGGAGCAACACCGCCAGCAGCGGCGCCATGAGCATGAGCGGCACTGCCGTGATCAACCAGTGGGCGATGATCTTGGAAAGCACCAGCAGGGATGGCGGATGGGGACTGAGAAACATCAGTTCCAGGGAGCCGTCGTTGAAATCGGTACGGAAGACGCTCTCCAGGGAGAGCATGGAGGCGAGCAGCGCCGCCACCCAGATGACGCCGGGGGCGATGTTCTTGAGGATTCCCGGCTCGGGACCGATGGCCAGCGGAAAGAGGGTCACCACGATGACGAAGAAGAGCAGCGGGTTGGCCAGCTCGCTGCGGTGCCGGTAGGCGAGCAGCAGGTCCCGTTGCAGCATGGTCAGGAAGGCATTCAGCACGCCTGTTCCCCCCAGTCGGCCAGGTTGAGCAGAGTGACCGGCTGGTCCCCCAGGTCGACGGGATGGTGGGTGGTGATGATGGCGATACCCCCTCGCTGGCAGTGATTCATCAACATCCCCTCCACCATCTTCACTCCCCGGGGATCGAGGGCGGTGAAGGGTTCGTCCATCACCCACAGGGGGGCATCGCTCACCAGCATCCGCGCCAGCGCCACCCGCCGCCGCTGACCCGCCGAGAGGGTACGGACCATCGCCGTCTCGAAACCGCGCAGACCCACCGCTTCCAGCGCCTCTACCGGTTCCATCGCCGAGATGGCGGCGAGACGCCGGGCGACATGGAGGTTCTCGCCGGCGGTGAGATCCTCCTTGATGCCGCTGGTATGGCCCAGATAGGAGACGCTGGACTGGTACTCTGGTCGGATCGACTGGATCTCTTCGCCTCCCCAGGTGATCTCCCCCTCGTCGGGGAGGACGAAACCGCACACCATGCGCAGCAGGGTGGTCTTGCCGCAGCCGTTGGGACCCTCGATCTGGATGACCCCGCCGGGATCGACGGCGAAGTTGAGCCCGGTGAAGAGCACCCGGTCGTCGCGCACCCCCTCCAGGCCGATGGCCCGCAACTCACGGGCATTCGTCAGGGATGAGCCCACCGCCGGCGACGGTATCCGGTCGACCGGACCCGCGCTATCCGCCTGGGCGGACGAACTCTCGGAAGTGCCCAATATCGATATCTCCGGCGACTCGCTCCGCCAACCGCAACGGTGCGGCGCAACAATGAACCCAATCCACTGATTTTTCTTGGAATACCTGCCGCCTGCAGCCGGCCGGCGGTCGCGCTATTCTGCCACACAAGGGCCTCCCCTTTCCACCGGGGCGTGGTGCCGCCCCTGCTGCCCCCTCCGGCGGCGATTGCCGGATGCGACGCAAGGCGGCTTGTCCGGCCGACCGGGTGTCACGGTAGCCCGGCTGGACTCCCCTCCCAACCCCGCAGACACCTGAGGACCCGCGCAGGCCCGCGCAGGCCCGCGTAGGCCCGATAAGCGAAGCGCATCGGGCAATTCCTGCGAAGCAGGAACGAAGCGCATCGGGCAATTCCTGCGAAGCAGGAACGAAGCGCATCAGGCAATTCCCCCGGTGACGCCGGGGGACCGGTGTCACCCCCATGGCAGGCGAGGCTCCCGCGTCGCACGAAGCCGGATACCACATCCGGATCTCCCAGGGGCCCCGGAGCACCCCGAGTGGTGCGTCACGCCGCAGGAGCAGCGTGACGAGGGGAACCCCGCAGACACCTGTGGGCCCGCGCAGGCCCGCGTAGGCCCGATAAGCGAAGCGCATCGGGCAATTCCTGCGAAGCAGGAACAAAGCGCATCAGGCAATTCCCCCGGCGTCCCCCGGGAGGGCCTTCCCGCCTCCCGGGCCCCGCGGAAAGCACCGGAACCTGACGGCCTGTCAAAGGCCGACAGGCTGCCAGAAGGGGCGACAAACACGGCACGTCGGCCAATTCCCGCGGAGCGGGAAAAGACGGCCTGGAAACGGAGGAGGGAATTTTCACCAGGCGGAGACCCGCTCCGGATATGGTAAGGTAGCGCGCAAATCCACAACCCTTCGGCCAGGGAGTCCCGATGACCTGCTACGACATCTTCAACGGCGATGCCGACGGCATCTGCGCCCTCCACCAGCTCCGCCTCGCGGAACCTCTCGAATCGATCCTGGTCACCGGGGTGAAGCGGGACATCGCCCTGCTCGACCGGGTAGAAGCGGCGGCCGGTGACCGCATCACGGTACTGGACGTCTCCCTGGACAAGAACCGGGGTGCCCTGGAACGCAATCTCGAGGCGGGTGCCACGATCCTCTATGTGGACCACCACTTCGCCGGGGAGATCCCGCGACACCCCTCGCTCCACGCCCTCATCGACACCGACCCCGCAACCTGCACCAGTCTGCTGGTGGACGCCCATCTGGGCGGCACCCACCGCTCCTGGGCGGTCACCGCCGCGTTCGGCGACAACCTCTATGAGTCGGCCCGCCGCGCCGCGGAGCCCCTGGGACTGTCGGAAGCGCAGCTGGAGTCACTGCGGGAGCTGGGTACGCTGATCAATTACAACGGCTACGGCGCGGCGATCGAGGATCTCTGGTTCCCGCCGGACGAGCTCTACAGGCTCATCCGCCCCTACGCCGATCCCTTCGCCTTCATGGCCGAAGAGCCCGCCTTCCGCCGGTTGAAGGAGGGGTATGCCGAAGACCGGGAGAAGGCGGGCGCCGTGGAGCCCCATATCGAAGAGGACTGCATGGCCGTCTATCTCTTCCCCGCCGAGCCGTGGGCCCGCCGGGTGAGCGGTGTCCACGCCAATGAACTGGCCCGCGACTTCCCCGACCGGGCCCACGCCCTGTTGACCGGCAAGCCGGAGGGGGGCTACGTGGTGAGCGTACGCGCACCGGTCAACAACCGGACCGGCGCCGACGAACTCTGCCGTCGCTTTCCCACCGGCGGCGGCCGCAAGGCGGCGGCCGGCATCAATCACCTGCCGGAAGAGGCCCTCGACGATTTCGTGGCCGCCATGCGGGAGCAGTACTGCGCGAGTTGAGGTCCGCGGACTCCCCCCGCGAGGGGGACCGGGGCGCGTCGACGCGGATCGGTTCGACACCGGCCCCGGGCGCGGTTCGCCGCATCAATCGCGGAAGTTGGTGAACTGCAGGGGTATGCCGAGCTTCTGCTCCCGCAGATGGGCAATCACCTTCTGCAGGTCGTCGCGCTTCTTGCCACTCACCCGCACCTGTTCGCCCTGAATGGCGGCCTGCACCTTGAGCCGGGTCTCCCTCACCAGCTTGACGATCTTGCGGGCGGTCTCCTTGTCGATCCCCTCCCGTATCATCACCTTCTGTCGGGCACGGTTGCCCACCTCTTCCACCTCTCCGGCGTCGAGCGCCTCCAGGTCGATGCCGCGCTTGACCAGCTTCGCCTTGAGGATCTCCATGATCTGCTTCACCTGGAAGTCACTGGCCGACTCCATCAGCAGCTCATTGCCGTTCTGCTCCACCTTCGAGTCGGTCCCCTTGAAGTCGAAGCGGTTGGCGATCTCGCGATTTGCCTGATCCACCGCGTTGGTCAGCTCGTGCATGTCCACTTCGGAAACCACATCGAATGAAGGCATCACTCTTCTCCTCGCCTGACGACCCGAGCGGCCCGGGTCTGGTAATATTTCTCGGCAAGTTTCGACGGCACCGCCGCGGGCTCACCCCCTGCGGCCATCCGTCCGGAAACCGGACCGGCCATACATGCCCCTGTCGAACTTCGATCCGGAGAATCTGCTGCCCCGAAGTATACCCAATCCACATCGGGAGACGACCCATGAGTACCATCCACCTCACCGAAGAACTGATCCGCGACATCCAGGAGGTGCTGCTCCGCCATGACCCCCAGAACGAACAGGCGGGGGTGGCGATCCAGTACCTGGCCGCCATCGAGGGATTCCTCCTCGCCCGCTTCCCCGGCCCCTATGACGAGAAAAGGAAACTGCTGGAACGGCTCTTCGAATTCTCGGACCAGGTGCTGCAGGACAACGTGGATGACACCCCCGCGCCGGAGACACCGGCCGGTGGCGACCCCGCAGTAGGGATCTGGAAGCCCTCCTGACAGGCTGTGCCGCGGTGCATGGATGCACCGCCGTCTTCAATGAGACCAGCAGCCTGTCGGACTTCAAGCTGAAGGTCACTTCGCCCCGCGGAAGGCACCGGAACCCGACGGTCTATCATAAGGCTGACAGGTCATTGAAAACGTGAGGAAGCCGGAAATCGCATTTTCGGCTTCCGGCGTTGAAATAGGCCAGGACGGCCTTTTTCAACATCCTGCCAAGTCTCCACTCCTTCTCCGGCAGTCCCCGTCACAGTGTGCGGCGGGAGAAGGCCGCGATCACCCTCACCGTCCCCCCGCCGCGCAAGGCCGGCAGCGCGCCAGGAAGAGCAGCCCCCCTGCCAGCATCGCCATGCCCGCGGCAACCACCGTGGGAACCGGGCCCAGCCAGTCGCCCACGGCGCCTCCCAACAGACTGCCCAGCGGCATCAGGCCGATGAAGAGGGTGGAGAAGATGGACATCACCCTTCCCCGCAGCAGATCGGGCACCTCCATCTGGATGTAGGTGTTGGTGCTCGCCGCGACCGTGGTCTGGCCGAAACCGATCACCACCAGTATCGGCAGGGCCAGCCATTGCCAGGACACCAGGGGGAAGAGGAGCAGACCCGCACCGGCCAGCAGGGCGGCGCGGGCGATGGAGGGGAGCAGGGTACGACCACCCCGCTTGCGGGCCAGATTGATGGCGCCCAACAGCGCCCCCAGCCCCACCGCACCGAGGAAGAGCCCCAGCTCCAGCGACTGGCCACCGAAACGCCGGTCCACCACCAGCGGCATCAGCACCGTGAGCACCGCCGCCACCATACTCAGCAGGGCCACCAGCAGGATCACCGCACGGATGGTGGGGTGGCTGCGTACATACCCCAGTCCCTCCTTGAGGTTCTGCCAGGCGGAACCCCTCTGCTCCCCGGACGGACGGGCATCCACCCGCATCCACGCCAGGCCCGCCAGCACCCCGAGGAAGGTGGCCGCATTGAGGGCAAAGACCCATCCCTCCCCCACCCAGGCCACCAGGGCGCCAGCCAGCGCAGGGCCCACTGTGCGGGCGATGTTGAAGGCGCTGGAGTTGAGGGCGATGGCGTTGGGCAGATCGGCGCGCGGCACCAGGCTGGCCATGAGTGCGTGGCGTGCCGGCACCTCGAAGGCGTGAACGAGACCGAGCCAGAGGGCCAGGAGCAGCAACAACGGCGGGGTGACCCATCCCTGCAGGGTGGCGGTCGCCAGAGTGACCGCCTGGAGCATGGCCAGAAAGTGGAGCAGCAGCATCAGCCGACGCCGATCGAAGCGGTCGGCCACCACCCCGCCCACCAGGCTGAGCAGGAGCACGGGGATGAGATTGGCGAACATCACCGCCCCGAGCCAGGTACCGGAACCGGTCAGGCGGTAGACCAGCCACGACTGTGCCACGCTCTGCATCCAGGTACCGTTGAGCGACAGCACCTGGCCGAAGAAGTAGAGACGGAAATTCCTGTGGCGGAGGGAACGGATCATCCGGGCCGGTCCTGGGAGATGGGTGACAAGGTGCGGTATCATAACCCGACAACGTCGTATGTCGTGTTCAGGGCGGAAAGCGGCGCATCGGATCGAGGCACGGTGCGCGGGAAAGGGGGGTTCCCTTGTCAGGTGCCACGACAGCGGGCCGGCGCTTCGCCTTTCGCCCCTGACCTGTCGATGTCATCAATGACGGGCCGCGGAGATCGCCATGGCCAGCGGAGAATTCGACCTCATCGAGCGCTACTTCACCCCCCTCTCCGCCGAGGCGACCCTCGGCATCGGCGACGACTGCGCCCTGCTCGAGGCCGACCACCCCCTCCTTCCGGTGGGCCACGCGCTCTGCCACGAGGCCGTGCAGGGGCTCGATCCGGCCGCGGCCGCTTCCCGACTGGTCGAAGGGGCCGTGAAGAGGGCGAAAGAACTGGGGACGACCCCCCTCTGGACCACCCTCACGCTCACTCTCCCCTCGACCGATACCGACTGGCTCGAGAGCTTCTCCACCGCCCTGCACGCGGCCCTGGTCCACCACCGGATCGGCCTGGCGGGCGGCGACACCACCCGCGGCCCCCTGGCCGTCGCGCTGCAGCTCCTGTGCCGCCCCGCGGAGGGAATTGCCACCCCGTGAAACGCCTGATCCTCATGCGCCACGCCAAATCGAGCTGGAGGGATGTCTCGCTCTCCGATTTCCAGCGCCCCCTCAACAAGCGCGGAATGCGGGATGCACCGGAGATGGGGCGTCGCCTGCGCCGGCGGAGGCTGATCCCCGACCGGATTCTCTCCAGCAGTGCCGAACGGGCCTGGAGCACCGCCCTGCTGGTGGCGGTGGAAACGGGGTTTCCCGTCGAGAGGATCGAGACCCGCGAAAGGCTCTATCTGGCCTCCGGCAAGACCCTGCTGGAGGCCGTCCAGGGAACCGACGAGGGGTGCGACACGCTGCTCCTGGTGGCCCACAACCCCGGCATCACCGAGTTGAGCAACCGCCTCGGTGACGCCCGTACCGACAACCTCCCCACCGCCGCCCAGCACGCCATCGACCTGCCGGTAGAGCACTGGCGGGAGGTGGCGACAGAGATGGGAAAGACCCTCTTTCTCGACTGGCCGAAGAACGATCCGGGGCTCTGACAGGCTGTTGAAAAACACCGTTTTTCGGCAGCCTGTGCCGCGGTGCAGGGATGCACCGCCGTTTTCAATGAGGCCAGCAGCCTGTCGGACTTTGACAGCCGGTCAGGTTCTGGTGCTTTCCGCGGGGTCCCGAGAGGCGGGAAGGCCCTCCCGGGGGCGTTGGCGGCAGGGATGCCGCCAACGAGCCCCCAGGGGTGAGGAGAGACCCTTCGTCCAGTGGACGAAGGAAGCTCTCCGAACGCCCCGCCAGGGATGGCGGGGCCGGCCTTTTCGGCGAAGCAGGACAGCACAGCCG
>JALTLT010000072.1 GCA_027001815.1 Gammaproteobacteria bacterium
CGGGTGGGGCGAATGGTAGTAAACTCCCCCTTTTTGCTCCGGACCCCCCATGACACCACCCCGACATCCCATGTTGCAGGAGGCCTCGCGGCTCGCCCGTCTCGCCGCGCCGGTGATCGTCGGCCAGCTCTCCCAGGTGGGTATCGGCTTCACCGATACGGTCATGGCAGGACGGCTGGGGGCCACGGAACTCGCCGCCATCGCGGTGGGCAGCAGCCTCTGGATCCCCATCTACCTGGGTTGCCTCGGGGTACTGATGATCACCTCCGCGCTCACCGCCAACCTGGTGGGGGCCGGCCGGCTCGACCGGATCGGGCCGCTCTTCCGGCAGGCGCTCTGGCTCGCGGCGGCCCTGGCCCTGGTGGCGATACCCCTCACCTTCCGCGCCCCCGCCATGATGGAGTGGCTCGAGGTCGATCCGGCAGTGGTGCCGGCAACCCGCGACTATCTCCATGCGGTCGCCTGGGGCATGCCCGGCGCCTGCCTCTTCTTCGCCTGCCGCTTCGTCTCCGAGGGGATGGGGGTCACCCGACCGCTCGCCTGGATCCAGCTCACGGGGCTGGCGGTCAACGCCCTCGCCGACTACGCTCTCATGTTCGGTCGTTTCGGCATGCCGGCGATGGGGGTGGAGGGGGCGGGGTGGGCGAGTGCCGGCGTCTTCTGGCTCAACGCCGTGGTCTTTCTGGCCTATCTGGCCTTGTCGCCGCGCATGCGGTCGGCGCGGCTGTTCCGCCACCTGGAGGCTCCGCGGCCGGCCGAGCTGTGGCGGATGCTGCGCCTCGGCCTGCCGGTGGCCGCCTCGACCCTCATGGAGGTGGTGCTCTTCATGGCGGTGGCCCTGCTGATGGGGCGGATCGGCGGGGTGGCGGTGGCCGCCCACCAGGTGGCCATCAACTATGCCGCGCTGATGTTCATGGTGCCGCTCGGCGTCTCCATGGGGATCAGCGTGCGGGTGGGACAGGCGGCGGGGCGTGGTGACCGCGCCGGTGAGCGGGTCGCGGGATGGACCGGGATGGTGATGGCGGTGGGTTTCATGCTCCTCTCCGCCGCGGTGATGCTGTGGGTGCCGGAGCGGATCGTCGCCATCTATACCGACGACCCGCTGGTCGCGGAGACGGCGCGTGGTCTGCTGCTGATGGCGGCGCTCTTCCAGCTCTCCGACGGCCTCCAGGTGAGCGCGGTGGGTGCCCTGCGCGGCCTGCGTGACACGGCGGTTCCCATGGTGATCACCTTCGTCGCCTACTGGCTGGTGGGTCTGCCGCTGGCGTGGTGGCTGGGTCTGGAGGCGGGGTTCGGCCCGCAGGGGCTGTGGATGGGGCTGGTGGCCGGTCTGAGCGTCGCCGCCCTCCTGCTGGTGGCGAGATTCCGTCGGCTGACGGTCTGAGGAGCCCCCGGCAGAGGCAGGTGGGTGGTCACATGGAGAGGCCGGGGGAGTGGCTCCAGAGGGTTGCATCCCGGTGGTTGTAGAGCATCATGCCGGCGCCGTCCCGATTGACGTGGGTCACCACCGCCCAGCGCCGATGGAGACGGGCGATGCGGCCCCGTTTGATGACGAAGACCAGCTCGACGGTGATGCCCTGGGGGATGGAGGCGTCGCTGGTCTGAACGAAGACGCCGCCGGCGCTCAGGTTCTGGGTGCGGCAGCGGATCCGGCGTTGGCCCGGGTAGGTCAGATAGATGCTGACCGAGGCCTGGCGGCGCTGGCTCTTGCGGCGGTCGGTGGTGTCGATAGGCATCGCTTCAGCTCCGGAGTCGTCAGTTCGGTGGCCGTTCCGTCCCCCCTGACGGATACCTCTCCAGCGACTAGCAGGCCGTTGAAAAACCCGGTTTTTCGGCGGCCTGTGTGCGATGCAGGGATGCATCGCCGTTTTCGATGACATCAAGTCATTGAAAACGTGAGAAAGCCGGAAACCGCATTTTCGGCTTCCGGTGTTGAAAAAGGCCAGGACGGCCATTTTCAACATCCTGCTGGTGGACCCGCGCGATCGCCGCAGCGGGTCAGGTTCAACTCTACCATTTTGTCCCGTTTCGGCAAAGGGCAGGCCGACGGGCGGCAGTGGCGGGACGGTTGGCGGACGCCGCTGTCAGGCGGTGGGCGAGGAACGGGGCCCTCGCCCCTTTCATCGGCGGTAAGGTGTTGAAAAAGAGGGGGATGAGGGCGGCATTTCCCGGTTCCGTGGTGGAAAGAGACCATGAACGCCCTTTTTCAACAGTCTGTCGGCCTTTGATGGGCCATCAGGTTCTGGTGTATTCCGCGGGGCCCCGAGAGGCGGAGTGACTTTCAGCTTGAAGTCCGACAGGCTGCCAGTCTCATTGAAAACGTGAGGAAGCCGGAAATCGCATTTTCGGCTTCCGGCGTTGAACAAGGCCAGGACGGCCTTTTTCAACATCCTGCTAGACCCGAAACCCCCCGTGCCGTTGCCGGATCCGCCGGTCGAGCCACCAGAGACCGAAGAGAAATCCGGCGGTGAGGGCGACCAAGATGCCGCCGAGAGCCCACTGCCAGGGCACGGCATAGCCCCGTGACGCGATCTGTTCCAGAAGGAGCCGCAGGCGCTCCTCCGTCTCCCCGGCACGCACCTCGGCCTCGTCGGCACGCCGCGTCGCTTCGCGGGCCTGCTGTTCCAGTTGCGCCAGATGAGCGGTCGCCTCCCGCGCCTGGCGGGTGAGCGTCGCGTTCTCTTCGCGGAGCCGCTTCGCCTCGCCGGTGAGTTCGTCCAGCACCAGGCGAGGGGGTTTCTCGGTGACCAGGAAGGCCGACTTCACCCAGCCGGAGGAGCCGTCCGGCAGGCGCACGCGGGCGTAGTTGGTCTTCCTCTCGAGAAGCTCGAGCCGGGTCCCGCTCACCAGGGTGCGAAGCGGCTTGCCGCTGGCGCCCGGCTCCTTGTGGAGCCCCAGGTAGAGTCGATCGGTGACGTAGACGGTCTCGCCGGCCAGCGCCGTGCCGGTCAGCGCCACGAGCAGCAGAGGAATCAGCATGCGAGCAATCACGGTTCACTCCTTTGAGAGGTGAGGGGTTGCATCCTTCCCTCTGATGCCGATGATGTCAACCCGATGGCGGTCGACCCTCCGCCAGCAGCCTCTCCACCACCTGGTGCACCTCGGGGGTGTCCCAGTCGATGGCGCCGAACAGGGCATAGCGGATATCTCCCCGGGCGTCGATGAGATAGGAGGTGGGAAAAGCGAACACCTTCCAGCGGCGCAGGGCGTCTCCGTCCGCGTCCAGAAGGATGGGAAAGCCGACCTCCACCTTCGTCTCCAGGAACGCTTCGACCGTCTCGCGGCTCTCTGCCATGTTCACCGCCAGAATGGTGAAGGGACGGCCGGCGAACCGTTTCGAAAGTCGCTCCATGCTCGGCATCTCGTGGACGCAGGGGGGGCACCAGCTCGCCCAGAAGTTGACCAGCACCACGTGGCCCTTCAGCGCCTCGAGATCGAGGATCGTTCCGTCGAGGGTGGGGAGACGCAGTGCCGGTGGATGGGGGTCCCCCCGGTAGGGGCGGAGGCTGCGCGGCGCATTGCCACCCCCAACCACCTCGCCGCCACGCCTCTTCAGGGGAGGTGGCAGGCGCAGCTCCTGGCCATAGGGCTCCAGCCACCGCATGGAGCGCACGATCAGGCGGGGCAGCCGTTCGGCCAGCTCCCGTTCGGCGGCGGTGGCATCGGGCCGGTAGTAGAAGCGGTCGCGGACTCCCGGCAGGAGCTGGACGAACAGCGTGCTGCCCCCCTCCCGCAGCGCCGGCAGGGTGGTCTGCAGCTTCCAGCGCCAGGGGGAGTTCTCCGGCTGCAGCAGATAGATGGGCAGGTTGGTGTGGCGCACCACCGGCCAGAGACGCCCCTCCCGGCCCGGCTCGGGGGTGGCGACGAAGAGCTGTGGGCTGAGGGTGATCAGGCCGCCGATCGGCGGACCGTCGGGGTGGTCCTGCTGGTAGCGGTGGGCACCGCGCAGCGCGGCAACCACGCCCCGGTCCGGGGCGAGCAGGAAGAGCCGCCGCCGATCGGCGAGCGCCCGTTCGATGAGGCCGGCGACCAGGGTGTCCGGAATCCGCTCCATGGAGCTGGGTACCGCGGGCAGGAAGAGGGCGGCGTGGAGGTCGGCGAGCCACACCTCGAAGCCGAGTTCCGCCAGCGCCGCGGCGAGGCGTCGGTCCGCCTCCTGCGGGCCGGTGGCGGTGGGGAACCAGAGAAGCCGGTCGCCCCCGGCGGGATAGCGCTCGACGGAGACCTCTTCTCCGCCGGCCAGCTCGATCTGCAGCGTCTCGCCCCGCGCCGCGGGGATCAGGCAGACGAGGGCGAGGAGGAGCAGGGCGATCCGGCTCGACGGCCGGTCGGCCCTTCCGCGGCGTGCCGGAGAGGGAGGGGCCTTCCGGAGAGACGCCCGGTGACGGGAAGAGGCTTTCCGCCCCCCCGGAGGGTGAGATTGGAAAGTCCGAGAGGCTGTCAAAGGTCTCGTCTCCTCGGTACAGGGCAGCGCGGAGTGGTCGCCGGCGGAGGGAGAGGATACCATGGCACCATGAACCTCAACGAACTCCGGTACGTGGTGGCGGTGGCTCGTGAACGCCATTTCGGTCGGGCCGCGGAGGCCTGTTTCGTCACCCAGCCCACCCTCAGCGTCGCGGTGCGCAAGCTCGAGGAGGAGCTGGGGGTGAAGATCTTCGAGCGGCGCCGCAACGATGTGCGCATCACACCCATCGGCGAGCAGGTGGTGGCCCAGGCCCAGCGGGTGCTGGAGGAGGTGGAGCGGCTGCGCAGCATCGCCCGTCAGGGGCAGGATCCGTTGCTGGGACCGCTGCGTCTCGGTGCCATCTACACCATCGGCCCCTATCTGATTCCGCCACTGATCCCGGTGCTGGCGGAGATGGCGCCGGAGATGCCCCTGGTGATCGAGGAGAACTACACCACACGCCTCACCGAGAAACTCAAGCGGGGTGAACTGGACGCGATCCTCATCGCCCTCCCTTGGGAGGAGTCCGGGTGCGACACCCTGCCCCTCTACGAGGAGCCCTTCGTCGTCCTCATCCCCGCCTCCCATCCGTGGCGGGAGCGGAAGCAGATCCGGGGTGCCGAACTGGCGGGCGAGGAGTTGCTGCTGCTCGGTTCCGGCCACTGTTTCCGCGACCAGGTGCTGCAGGCGTGCCCCCAATGCAATCGCAGCGCCGAGAGTGGCCTGCAGCAGAGTGTCGAGGGGGGGTCCCTGGAGACCATCCGCCACATGGTCGCCTCCGGCCTCGGCATCACCGTGCTGCCGTGTACCGCCGCCGGTGCCGACAGCTACACCCGCCGGCTGGTGGAGATCCGGCGCTTCGCCCCGCCGGCGCCGAGTCGCACCGTGGCGATCGCCTGGCGCAAGGGTTATCCGCGCGAGGAGGCGGTGCGCACCGTGGCCAGGGCGATCCGGGCGGTGGAGATGAGCTGCGTCCGGCACCTGGACGGCGATAGCCAATAACTACTAAACATATTCTTATAATCAATTGGATCTATTGGAGGGCCGCCCCTATCATGGTCCCCGTACTCGACGAAACAGCCAACCGAATACGGGAGAACGACCATGAGCAACAGCGATTCGATCACCATCAAGAACCTCGAGGCCGCCTTCGCCGGCGAGTCCATGGCCCACATCAAGTACCTCTACTTCGCCAGGGTGTGTCGCGCCCAGGGTGACGAAGAGACGGCGCGGGTCTTCGAGCAGACCGCGGCCCAGGAGGTGCAGCACGCCTTCGGCCACCTGGATCTGCTGATGCCGGCCGACCAGCTCGATCCGGCGCGTTGCCTGGAGCTGGCCATCGAGGGCGAGACCCACGAATACACGGAGATGTACCCCAAGTTCCGTCACCTGGCGGAGCAGGAGCAGAACCACGATGCAGTGCGTGAGTTCGACGAACAGATCGAGGAGTCGAAGGAGCACGCCGAGCAGTTCCGCGCCACCCTGGAGAAGGCCGCCAGGCGTTTCGCCGCCCTGACCAAGGTGGAGAAGAAGCACGCCGATCACTACCAGTCGGTGCTGGACGGCATCAAGAGCTGAAACCCTTTGCAACCCGGAAACAGGAGAGAGCAATGAGCAACGAACAGAACTGGCGCAAGTGGCAGTGCATCGTCTGCGGATTCGTCTACGACGAGGAGCAGGGCCTGCCGGAAGAGGGGATCGCCCCCGGTACCCGCTGGGAGGAGATCCCGGACGACTGGGCCTGCCCCGAGTGTGGAGTCTCCAAGGACGACTTCGAGATGGTCCAGGTCTGACGCCGAACCGGTCCGACCGATGCCGCCCGGTCAGGGAAGACCTTCCCGGCGGCTCCTGTCGGCCTGGAACCCGACCTGCCCCGTGATCGGGCCGATGCAGAGGTGAATCATGAACGACGGTATTGTCATCATCGGAACAGGGCTGGGGGGATATACCCTGGCTCGCGAACTGCGCAAGCGGGACAGGGACGTGCCGCTCACCCTCGTCACGGCCGACGATGGGGCCTTCTACTCCAAGCCGATGCTCTCCAACGCCCTCGACAAGGGCAAGGCGGCCGACGAACTGGTGCAGTCCACGGCCGAGGAGATGGCCGCCTCCCTGGACGCCACCATTCTCACCCACCGCCGGATCCTGGCCATCGATCCTGCCGAGAGGCGGGTGAAACTCAATGGCGATCGGCTCGCCTGGGACCGGCTGGTGCTGGCACTCGGTGCGGATCCGATCCGTCTAGGCCTCTCCGGCGATGCGGTGCACGAGATCCTCTCGGTCAACGATCTGCAGGACTATCGCCGCTTTCGCCAGGCCCTCGTCGGTGCCCGTCGGGTGGTGATCCTCGGTGCCGGCCTGATCGGCTGTGAGTTCGCCGACGATCTCGCCCGCGCCGGCTACCACGTCGCGCTGGTGGATCCCATGCCCCGACCCCTGGGACGGCTCCTGCCGCCGCGGGCGGGGGCGCGGATGAGGGACGCCCTCGCCGAACGCGGCGTAGAGTGGCACCTGGAGACCACCGCGGAGAGCGTTGCGCGCCGGGAGGGTATCCTGCAGGTGATGCTGGCGGACGGTACGGAGCTGGCGGCCGACCTGGTGCTCTCGGCGGTGGGGCTGCGGCCGCGGGTGGATCTCGCCCGCGAGGCGGGCCTCCAGGTGGGGCGGGGGATCCGGGTGGATCGCTGGCTGACCACCTCCGAGCCGAACGTATATGCCCTCGGCGACTGCGCCGAGGTGGAGGGGCTGGTGCTCCCCTTCGTCATGCCCCTGATGGCCGAGGCGCGAGCGCTTGCCGCCACCCTTGCCGGCACGCCCACCCCGCTGGTTCTGCCCGCCCTGCCGGTGGCAGTGCAGTCCCCCGACTGCCCGGCCGTGGTCTGCCC
>JALTLT010000073.1 GCA_027001815.1 Gammaproteobacteria bacterium
AACGATCTCTACTCCGAGGTGCCGGTCTCCTTCGTCACCCTCGCCCTCGGCGGGGAGCTGGAGGTGCCGACCCTCGACGGGCGGGTGATGCTCAAGATTCCGGCCGAGACCCAGAGCGGCCGCCTCTTCCGGTTGCGGGGCAAGGGTGTGACACCGGTCCGGGGCGGCAATCCCGGAGATCTCATCTGCCGGGTGGTGGCAGAGACGCCGGTCAACCTCAGTGGCCGGCAGAAGGAGCTTCTGCGCGAGTTCCAGGCCACGCTGGACGAGGGCAGCAGTCGCCACAGCCCCAAGGCCAAGTCGTGGCTCGACGGGGTGAAGAGCTTCTTCGAGAACATGAAGTTCTGAAACCGCGTAGGATCGACGGCTCCTTGCAGAGCAGACAGCGCGGCGCGCCAGGGGGGGCGCGGCAGGTGCCACCCGGACGGAATCCATTGTTCAACGATCGAGGGCATCCTGCTCGGCGGGGTGCCCGGAAGGGGGAATCGCCTGATGGTCAGAATCGGTATCATGGGGGCCGCCGGCCGCATGGGGCGGGCACTCGTCCAGGCGTGTGGCGAGGCGGAAGGGGTCGAGGTGCGTGCCGCACTGGAACACCCGGACAACACTCTGCTCGGCTCCGACGCCGGCGAGGTGGCCGGAGTGGGCCGGATCGGGGTGCCGATCACCGCCAACCTGATCAACGCCCTCACCTCGGTGGACGTCCTCATCGACTTCACGCTCCCCGAGGCCACCGAGGCCAACATCCGCGCCTGCCGCGAGGCGGGGCGGCGGATGGTGATCGGTACCACCGGACTCTCCGATGAACAGAAGGCGCTCATCCACGAGGCGGCCCGTGACATCGGCATCGTCTTCGCCCCCAACATGAGCGTCGGCGTCAATCTCTGCCTCAAGCTGCTGGAGACCGCCGCCCGGGTGCTGGGTGACGAGGTGGACATCGAGATCGTCGAGGCCCACCACCGCCACAAGGTGGACGCCCCCTCCGGAACCGCCCTGGCGATGGGGGAGGTGGTGGCCCGTACCCTGGGGCGGGATCTGAAATCGTGCGCCGTCTACGGCCGCGAGGGGCGCACCGGCGAGCGGGATCGCAAGACCATCGGCTTCGAGACCATCCGCGCCGGTGACATCGTCGGTGAGCACACGGTGATGTTCGCCGGTATCGGCGAACGTGTGGAGATCACCCACAAGGCCTCCTCCCGCATGACCTTCGCCAAGGGGGGGGTGCGGGCCGCCCAGTGGCTCGCCGGCCGTCCCGCCGGGCTCTACGACATGCAGGACGTGCTGGGTCTCAGCGATCTCTGAGCGGCCGGCCGCGTCGGGCCGGGGAGGCGCGTCCACCCCTCGCCGGCCATGGACACCCGCTCTGCCGTGAATTACAATTCACCCGATTTGTACGGTACATTCGCAGCGGGAGACAGCCGGCAGGGCAGTCTCCCGCTTTTTGCACGCCCAGACGGTGGAGGTTGAGTTGAGGAAGCCCGCGCTGCTCGCTTTGGAGGATGGTTCTCTCTTTCACGGGGTCTCCATCGGCCACGAGGGCCGCACGGTGGGCGAGGTGGTGTTCAACACCGCCATGAGCGGCTACCAGGAGATCCTCACCGATCCCTCCTACCGGCGCCAGATCGTCACCCTCACCTACCCGCACATCGGCAACGTCGGGGTCAATCACGAGGATGCCGAGTGCGCCCACGGGGTGATGGCGGCAGGGCTGGTGATTCGCGACCTGCCCCCCGTCCACAGCAACTGGCGTGCCGAGAAGTCCCTCGAGACCTATCTGCGGGAGCAGAAGGTGGTGGCGATCGCCGATATCGACACCCGCCGGCTCACCCGCATCCTCCGCGAGAAGGGGGCGCAGAGCGGCTGCATCGTCGCCGGTGACGGGATCGACGAACAGCAGGCGCTGGAGGCGGCCCGCGCCTTCCCCGGCCTCAAGGGGATGGACCTGGCGCGCGAGGTGACCACCCGTCAGGTCTACGAGTGGGCGCAGGGTACCTGGAGCCTGGAAGGGGGGCTGCCGGAGGCGCCGTATCCCATCGAGGAGAAGCTCCCGCTGCACGTGGTCGCCTACGACTACGGGGTGAAGCTCAACATCCTGCGCATGCTGGTGGATCGTGGCTGCCGCATCACCGTGGTGCCGGCCGACCTCCCGGCCTCGGAGGTGATGAAGCTGAAGCCGGACGGGGTCTTCCTCTCCAACGGTCCCGGCGACCCGGAGCCGTGTGACTACGCCATCGAGGCGATCGGCGAACTGCTGGAGGCCGCCGTGCCGCTGTTCGGTATCTGCCTGGGCCACCAGCTCCTCTCCCTCGCCTCCGGTGCGAAGACGGTGAAGATGAAGTTCGGTCACCACGGTGCCAACCATCCGGTGCAGGATCTGGAGAGCGGCGGTGTGATGATCTCCAGCCAGAACCACGGCTTCGCAGTGGACGAGGCGTCACTGCCGAACCACCTGGTGGCCACCCATCGCTCGCTGTTCGACGGTTCCCTGCAGGGGGTGCGGCGGACCGATCGCCCCGCCTTCAGTTTCCAGGGTCACCCGGAGGCGAGCCCCGGCCCCCACGACGTGGCGCCGCTCTTCGACCGCTTCATCGGGATGATGCGCGAGCGGGCCGGCGTGGAGGCGTGACGGCACCGACGCCGACCCGTTGACCCGACCCAGACACTTTTCCTAGCGGACAGCCAGTTCATGCCGAAGAGAACCGACATCGAGACCATCCTCGTCCTGGGCGCGGGGCCGATCATCATCGGCCAGGCCTGCGAGTTCGACTACTCGGGGGTGCAGGCCTGCAAGGCGCTGCGCGAGGAGGGGTACCGGATCGTGCTGGTCAACTCCAACCCCGCGACCATCATGACCGATCCCGATACCGCCGATGCCATCTACATCGAGCCGGTGGAGTGGGGTACCGTGGCGCGCATCATCGAGAAGGAGCGCCCCGACGCCCTGCTCCCCACCATGGGTGGCCAGACCGCCCTCAACTGCGCCCTCGACCTGGCCCGCGAGGGGGTGCTGGAGCAGTTCGGGGTCGAGCTGATCGGCGCCCGGCGCGAGGCGATCGACAAGGCGGAGGACCGCGACCAGTTCCGCAAGGCGATGGCGCGCATCGGTCTCGATCTGCCCCGTTCGGCGATCGCCCACTCCATGGAGGAGGCGCAGCAGGTCCAGGCGCAGATCGGTTTCCCCACCATCATCCGTCCCTCCTTCACCCTCGGCGGTTCCGGCGGTGGCATTGCCTACAACCGCGAGGAGTTCGTGGAGATCTGCGAGCGCGGTCTCGAACTCTCGCCCACCAACGAGCTCCTCATCGAGGAGTCGATCGCCGGCTGGAAGGAGTTCGAGATGGAGGTGGTGCGGGACTGCAGGGACAACTGCATCATCATCTGTTCCATCGAGAACCTGGACCCCATGGGCATCCACACCGGTGACTCAATCACCGTGGCGCCGGCCCAGACCCTCACCGACAAGGAGTACCAGATCATGCGCGACGCATCCATTGCGGTGCTGCGCGAGGTCGGGGTGGACACCGGGGGGTCCAACGTCCAGTTCGCCATCAACCCCGACGACGGGCGGATGGTGATCATCGAGATGAATCCGCGGGTGTCGCGCTCCTCGGCGCTCGCCTCCAAGGCGACCGGCTTCCCCATCGCCAAGGTGGCCGCCAAGCTCTCCGTGGGCTACACCCTCGACGAGCTGGCCAACGAGATCACCGGCGGCGCCACACCCGCCTCTTTCGAACCGACCATCGACTACGTGGTGACCAAGATCCCCCGGTTCGCCTTCGAGAAGTTCCCCCAGGCGGACAACCGGCTCACTACCCAGATGAAGTCGGTGGGCGAGGTGATGGCGATCGGCCGCACCTTCCAGGAGTCTTTCCAGAAGGCGCTGCGCGGCCTCGAGACGGGCGTCGACGGCCTGGATGAGAGGGTGGATCCCACCGAGGCGGAGACCGAGTCGCGGCTCAAGCGGGAACTCAACTCGCCGGGGGCGGATCGCATCTGGTACCTGGCCGACGCCTTCCGGTTCGGTTTCGACATCGACCAGGTGCAGGAACTCACCGGCATCGATCCCTGGTTCCTGTACCAGATCCACGATCTGGTGCGCACCGAGGGTGAGGTGCGCGCCCGCGGTTTCGAGGCGCTCGACGCCGCCTGGCTGCGATCCCTCAAGCGCAAGGGCTTCTCCGACCGCCGGCTGGCGAGACTGCTGGGGGTGGAGGAGTCGCAGGTGAGGGAGCGGCGCTGGGAGCTTGGCATCCGTCCGGTCTACAAGCGGGTCGACACCTGTGCCGCCGAGTTCGCCACCTCCACCGCCTACATGTACTCCACCTACGAGGAGGAGTGCGAGGCGGCGCCCACCGGCCGGCGCAAGATCGTCGTCCTGGGCGGCGGGCCCAACCGCATCGGCCAGGGCATCGAGTTCGACTACTGCTGCGTCCACGCCGCCTTCGCCCTGCGCGAGGACGGCTACGAGACGATCATGGTCAACTGCAACCCGGAGACGGTCTCCACCGACTACGACACCTCCGATCGCCTCTACTTCGAGCCGCTCACCCTCGAGGACGTGCTGGAGATCATCCACAAGGAGAGTCCGGCCGGGGTGATCGTACAGTACGGTGGCCAGACGCCCCTCAAGCTGGCCCGCGCCCTGGAGGCGGCCGGCGCCCCCATCATCGGTACCAGCCCCGACTCCATCGATCTGGCGGAGGATCGGGAGCGCTTCCAGAGGCTGGTGGAAGAGCTGGGTCTGCTCCAGCCACCCAACCGCACCGCTACCGACGAGGAGGAGGCGGTGCGGCTGGCCGCCGAGATCGGCTTTCCGCTGGTGGTCCGCCCCTCCTACGTGCTGGGTGGCCGGGCCATGGAAATCGTCTATAGTGAGGAGGACCTGCGGCGCTACATGCGCGAGGCGGTACAGGTCTCCAACGAATCGCCGGTGCTGCTGGACCGCTTCCTCAACGACGCCATCGAGGTGGACGTGGACGCCCTCTGTGACGGCGAGGAGGTGGTGATCGGCGGCATCATGGAACACATCGAGCAGGCCGGCGTCCACTCCGGCGACTCCGCCTGCTGCCTGCCCCCCTACAACCTGAGTGAGGCGCTGCAGGACACCCTTCGCGACCAGATGCGTCGCATGGGGCTGGCGTTGGGGGTGAAGGGGCTGATGAACGCCCAGTTCGCCATCCAGGGGGACCGGGTCTTCATCCTCGAGGTGAACCCCCGCGCCTCGCGCACCGTGCCCTTCGTCTCCAAGGCCACCGGCCGCCCGCTGGCCAAGATCGGTGCCCGGCTGATGATGGGTCATTCGCTGAAGGATCTGGGGGTGTCGGGCGAGCCTCGCCCCCCCTACTTCTCGGTGAAGGAGGCGGTCTTCCCCTTCATCAAGTTCCCCGGTGTCGATCCGCTGCTGGGGCCGGAGATGAAGTCCACCGGCGAGGTGATGGGGGTGGGCCGCACCTTCGGCGAGGCCTTCTACAAGGCGCTGCTGGGGGAGGGGGTGGACCTGCCCCGTTCCGGTACCGCCCTGATCAGCGTCCGCGACGCCGACAAGGGGAGTGCCGTGGAGGTGGGGCGGATGCTGGTGGAACTCGGTTTCAAGGTGGTGGCCACCCGCGGTACCGCCCTGGCGCTCCAGGAGGGTGGCGTTCCCTGCGAGATGGTCTACAAGGTGACCGAGGGCCGGCCGCACATCGTGGACATGATCAAGAACGAGCAGATCGTCCTGATCATCAATACCACCCAGGGCAAGCAGGCGATCGCCGACTCCTACACCATCCGCCGTGAGGCGCTCAACCACAAGGTGGCCTACACCACCACCATGAATGGCGGCCGGGCCATGTGCGACGCGCTTCGTTACCTGGACAGCGAAGCCGTCAATCGACTGCAGGATCTGCATAAGGAGGTTGTGGCATGAACAAGGTGCCATTGACCGCGAGGGGCGCCGAACAGCTTCGCGAGGAGCTCAGGCGCCTCAAGAACATCGAGCGCCCCCGGATCATCAAGGCGATCGCCGAGGCGCGCGCCCATGGCGATCTCAAGGAGAATGCCGAGTATCACGCCGCCCGCGAGGAGCAGGGCTTCATCGAGGGTCGCATCAAGGAGATCGAGGCCAAGCTCTCCAACGCCCAGATCATCGATCCCACCCAGATGAACGCCGGCGGCAAGGTGATCTTCGGCGCCACCGTGGTGCTCGCCGACGAGGAGAGTGGCCAGGAGGTCACCTACCAGATCGTCGGTGACGACGAGGCGGACATCAAGCAGGGCCGCATCTCGGTCAACTCCCCCATCGCCCGCGCCCTGATCGGCAAGGAGGAGGGCGACATCGCGGTGGTCAACGCCCCCGGTGGCACGCGGGAGTACGAGATCGTCGAGGTCCGCTACGAGTGAGCACGTGAACCGGCTCGATATCGGCGAGAACCTGCTCCTCGTCCTCTGGATCGGGGGCATGTGGGCCACCGGCTACGTGGTGGCGCCCACCCTCTTCGACATGCTCGATCGGGTCACCGCCGGCACCGTCGCCGGCCGCCTCTTCACCATCCAGAGCTGGATCGGCCTCTTCTGCGGTGTGCTGCTGCTGATCGCCACCTCCGGTCGCCGCCCCCTCGCGGCGGTGCGCCGCTGGCTGCTGGTGGTGATGCTGGCGGTGATCGCCGCGGGCCAGTTCGGCCTGCAGCCGATGATGGAAGCGCTCAAGGCCGAAGGGCTGGTGGAGGGGAGCGAGACGGCGGCGCGTTTCGCCACCCTGCACGGTCTCTCGGCCTCGCTCTTCCTGCTCAACAGCCTTCTGGGCGTGGCGTTGGTAGGCGTGCTGGCGGCAGGGCGGAGACTCAGCGGGGGGGAAGCTGGATGACCGGCTTCTCCGCCGGCCGGTAGAGGACCGCCACGTGGCCGATCGCCTGCACCAGCTCCGCGTCCGCCTCGGCGCACACCGTCTCGATCATCCGCCGGCGCTCCTCGCGGTCGTCCGCCGCCACCCGGATCTTGATCAGCTCGTGATGGGCGAGGCTCAGATCGATCTCCCGCTTCACTCCCTCGCTCAGTCCCCTGGCACCGGTCATCACCACCGGCTTGAGCGGATGGGCGAGGCGGCGAAGATGGCGGATCTGCTTTTCGGTCAGGGACATGGCGCGAACGACTCCGGATGATCGGGCGGTGGAAAAGGACGCAAGTGTAGCACGCCGCGGGCGCGGTTTCAGCGTCGATCCCAGCCCCCTCAACCCGCTCAAGCTGGAGCTGGGGATCGCCCTGCTGCTGGCGCCGGTGGTGTGG
>JALTLT010000074.1 GCA_027001815.1 Gammaproteobacteria bacterium
GATAGCGCAGCGCGAAGGCCCCGGTCCCCTCCCCGCCCCAGTGACGCAGCAGGCGTCCACCGCTGGTGTAGGCCATCACCCGATGGTTGTTGTTCCCCGAGACGTAGATGATGGTGCCCGAGGGGGCGACGGCCACGTCGACGGGAACGATCGCCCGCCCGTCAAGCTTGAGGGGAATGAGGGAGCGGAAGTTGCCATCCCGTCCGAACACCTGGACCCGGCGGTTGTTGCGATCCGCCACGTAGATCCTTCCACGGGGCCCGACACCGACTCCGACCGGGCCATCGAACTCTCCCTCTCTCTCGCCCCGGCCGCCAATGGCGAAGAGCAGCTCGAAATCGGGAGAGAAGACCAGCAGCCGATGGTTTCCGCTGTCCACCAGGTGAATGCGGCCCCGAGGACCGATCTCCACGTCTGTCGGCAAGGAGATGGGGAGGCCGGCCGCCTCGGTGATTGCGCGCAACAGCCTCACCTGGCGCGTCGGTACTTCCTCTGCTGCCCAGACGATCGAAGAGAAAAGGAGAAGGATCAGGCAGAAGAGGAACCGCCCCGCGGAGGAGGGCGGGGAGACTCGGAGTATCGCACCCATCCGCTCACGGCCCCCCATCGTCCTTCGTCACGGGCTGATCGAAGGTCTTGAACCACCAGCTTCGGGGATCCTCGCGCATCTCTTCCGGGAACTCGATCTGCTTGCCGGGCCCGGTCAGCACCTCTACCGAAGGAAGCGACTTGTCGGTCTTGAGCAGGTTGGGAATGTAGAACGTCCGGTACTTCTGTACCAACCCGACGATATTGAGGCTGGTGAGGGCGGTAATCCGCGCCTCGGAGAAGCCGAGCTTGCGAAACGGGATATAGCTGTCGCTCTCCTGGGTATGGCAACGACTGCAGAATCGCCCCTTGGGGGAGACGATGCGATGGAAGCTCTTCTTGACCGCCTCGCGGTCCCGGTCGGAGAGCTTCTCCTTGACGGCGGCGAACTCGGCGGCCTCCGGGCTGTCCTCCGGGATCTCGAGCAGACTCTCCTCTCCGTTCTCCACCAGATACGGGACGATCTTCGAGTAGTAGTCGTCGGTCTTGACCAGGAAGCCGGTGTCCGGATCGAGATCGGTACCGAAGGGCGGACCCTGGGTCTCGATTCCCGTATAGTTGAGCCAGCGCAGTTCCAGTTTCCCCTCGGGCACCTTGCGCGCATCGGCATGGCAGGTCATGCAGCCGAGAAACTGGGTATGCATGTTGAGGAGGGTACGTACCATGCGCAGCTTGGAGTGTGGAAAGTCCCCGTGACAGAGAAAACAGACCGGTTTCTTGCCCTCCAGGGAATACTCCTTTACGGGACTGTTGTGGAAGTGGCGGTTGCGTTCGACCAGACGCTGCTCACTGAGTTTGCGGATGAGACTCGACCCTTCGTGCTCTTCCTTCTGGAAGAGGCCGAAACGGGAACCGACGGTCACCGTGATCTCGGCGATCAGTACGGTGATGATGGAGAGCAGGATGGTCCCCACGAGAAACGATTCGAACGGATGGTTGCGTCGGGTACCCGCGATACTGAAGGGGTCGTCCTTGTACCCCATGGGTATCTTCGCCTTGTGATCCATGACCACCAGGATCGCAATGCCCAGCAAGAAGAACAGCAGCACCGCAATCACGATGATGACAGTATGTACGCTACCCGGTTCTTGCATGGCCCTACCTCCCCTCGCAGCCCATTCGCTGCCCGACCGCTATCGACCCGCCCGATCTACCGTTCCGAAAGAAGCACCCAGATTGCAAACAGCCCCCATGCCGTCCAGGCAAGCACGATGGCCAGCGACGCGAACGCCACGACCTTCTGCAGACGGGTCATGGGGCGGATCACGTGGCGTCCCCCTCGCCTGCCGGGGCCGGCGTTCCCATCTCGACATCCAGGGGAACCAGCTCACGGCTCTCCAGAAGGTCACGCAGATATTGACGTTCCTCGGCGTTTTCGACCAGATTGCGCAGATATTCCAGCCAGTGCTCCTCCATCTGGTGCTCACGGGTGATCTTGCCCGTGAGGAAGGTCCACTGCATGGGGAAACGGCCCGGTGCAAGATGGACGTTGTACCAGTGCCAGAAGGCGATCACCAACAGGGCGAGGAGCGCTTCGTGGGGGTGCGAGATGCGCATCAACTCCTGGAAATGGGCAGCATATTCGGCAGGCAGGATACTGGCCCAGATGTCCGGAAAGAGAAACGACGATCCTGACAGTACCATCACCATGTTGCCGAAAGCTGCGGCAAAGTAGTGGATCTTCTGCTTGTACATGAACTTGTCCATCTCTGGCCGTTCGCTTCTCCGGCCGATGAAATAGAGCATGTCGTCGCGGAAATCGCGAAGATCCTTGAACAGGGGGATGATGGTCCGCTGGATGTCGAAGGTGCCCCGGGCGACTCTCACGGCGGTTCCCAGGAGTATGGTCGCCAGATGATAGACCATGCTGAAGATCATGATTGCCGCCAGTGTGCGGTGGATGACACGGGTCACCGAAATCCCGCCCAGCACCTCGTTCAGCGGTTGCGCCCAGAACGCATCGAAAAAGTGGATCGGCAGCCCGGTGAAGGCGAGTGCCAGAAAGGTGGTGAAGGTCAGCATGTGCTGGATGCGGATGTGGATCGAATAGCGATACAGATCACCGATCGGATTCGACACCACGTTCTTGTAGAGCAGCACCCGGTCGTCGGGCATGATGGAGATGAGGTCCTCGATGTCCCGCCGCTCCTCCGGCGTCACCCGATTCTGCCGCATGCTCCTCTCCAGGACCTTGTTCGCCTCTTTCGACAGTTTCATGACGACGCCCCTCTATACGATCCGGTCACGATTGCGCTTGCTCTTCCTCCACCACGATGAACCCCGCTTGAGGCGCCACACCACGCCATCACGGCGACGCCCGAGGGTCTCGAGGAAGGAGAGTCCTACCAGCCCGAGGATGACCACATCACCGATCAGACCATAGATCACCTCCACATAGTGCTTGAAGACGTTCTGCTCCTTCTCGCTGGAAGGGTGGGGATCCAGCCTGGCATAGTTCTCATCCGCCCGCGTGTGGCAGCGCCGGCAGGTATTGACACGGTTCTCCGCACTGACGGGAGATTCCGGATCGCGGGAAGGGCGGATCTCGTGCACGCTCTTGTAGTAGTTGTCGTGATTTGCGTGACAATCGAGGCAGTTGGCCGTACGGGTGAATCCATAGCGGGTCAACTTGCCGTGGAAACTCTCCTGGTAGGACTTGGCGGCCACCGGGAACTTGCGCCCGAGAGGGCGCTCTTTCTCCTCGGCATCCCTGACATGACGTTCGATCAGCCTCTCATCGGCGTGACATCCGGAACAGAGCTCGACGATCTCGATGGAGGAACGTCTTACCTCCTTGATCCGCCGACTGGTATGCCGATACCACTGCTCGACGAAATCGTAGTCCTCGTGACACAGCACACACCGATCGAGGATCCGGCCAGGAGGCTTCTCTTCCTTCGGGTTGTAGACAGGGTTCGTATGACAGGTGACGCAGTAGGGCTTGTCGCCATCCAGTCCCTCCTCGATCTTCTTCCGACCGTGGACGCTGCCGATGTACGCGTCGTAGATGGCCTTGTGACTGAACGGCTTGCCGGTCGCAGGATTCTTGATGGAGTGACATTCGGTATTGCAGGTGACGCCCTCCTCGACCGGCCGGTGCGGCAGTTCCTTGATGTAGGTATGACAGTCCCGACACGGGACATTGCGGTGCACCGTGATGCTGAACACGTCGGGCATCACGTAGTAGGAGCGCAGCACCCCCTCTTCGGTGACCCGCGCCATACGCGGATACTTGTGGCACATGAGACAGCCTTCGTCATCGACGAAGCCCGCTGTCGCCGCCTGCCCGGCCGCCATTGCCCCCATCGCAAGCGCCAGCCTCAAGCCTTTCCACCATGCACCCCGCATAGCTCTCCCCTCCAACGCCTTTTGGGCCGACCGGCAAACCGGTCTGATGCCGCGAAGACTTCTTCCAGGGGTCTGGCGGTTTCGGGGTGAATCGACTGCGGCGGCGGGAAAGGGTCCGTTTCCCTCCACCACGCCACGATTCCCCAAACCCGCCAGGCTCCTGGCAGAGCGGCGCCTGACTACTTCCGGTGGCAGCTTGTACAGATTCCGCTGATGCGCAGCCTGTACCGCGCATCCGCTCCCTTTGCCGCCGCCGGGTTGTTGGTTATCACCCCCTTCTCATGGGGATTATGGCAGGTCGCACAGAATACGCGACCCGTCCACGGGTCGAGGGGCATGTAGACCCCCCTCTCCCGACTTCGCTGCTCCAGCCTCTCCCTGATCTCCGGAGGCGGGACCGTGAGATGGTCGGGCTCGCCACCCGGCAGAAACGAGAATCCGCCGCTGGGATGCGGTGACCAGGGATGGCAGGAGAGACAGATCCTCTCCAGCCCCTGGCGCACGTGAAACGTCACCTCTTCGATGGAACTCGCCTCCTCCAGCCCTTCCAGATCGGCATGACAGATGAGACAGCTCTTCTCGCGGATTCTCCCATCTTCGTCCACCTGGTCATGAGCACTGCGCCTCTGCCAGCCCCGCGGATCGTGACAGCGGAAACAGATATCGGTGCGATCGCGCCAGGGCCCGCCCCGGAAGAAAAGCGGATTGAGCCCCTTCTGCACCCGAAGATCGCCGACGCATTGCAGGCTCACCTCATGACAGGTGGTACAGGTGAGCCGCCCGTCGTCCCCAAGGGAATCCCTGAAACGGGGGTCCATCCGCTTTCGCATCCCGCTTCCCACCGCTATCCCCACCGGATGGAGAAAGTCGTGGGGCGACACCTTGCGATGACAGGCCAGGCAGAGCGTATCGCCCTGCATTCGCAGATCCCCGGCGGACTGCGGTCGCGTCGTCCGATGACAGGTGTCACAGCCCCCTGGATCCCAATGGGGGTCGTCCACCTGCTCGGGCGCGAACTCGCCTGCGGTCAGCCGTCCCGCAATCTCTCCTACCGGTTCCGCCTCTCCCCGCGTCGAGGGCAGAAGGCTCACCAGTAGGATGAGAAACGGGATCCATCGACCCACGGGGATTCCCCTTCTCTTTCCATTTACCCTCTGCCTCCGAAAAATTCCACGCAATGATTCAGGTCAATGTTTTGCCACCAACGGACCGCTCACGGCCCCATTCCGCCCCCTCCACCACCGCCGCCACCGCCACATCCCATGCCTCCACCCGTACCGTAGGTGCAGGGATTGTGGTTCTTTCCATGACAGCTCAGGTAGCAGGCACCGGCGAATGTGCCACGCGACTCGTAGTAGAGGAGGCCACTGCTGTTGGGCTGGACCACGCTCGTGTCGAAGTTGATCAGCTTCTCGCTACGCTCCGGCCTTCCACCATAGGTCTGCACCCCGTGGGGATCGTGACACACGTTGCATGGCGTGTTGAGCTTGACCATGCGTCCACCATTGATATGGAAACTGTGCCGGCTGAAGCTCTGGTTGCCGAGGATGCTGTTCCGGTCATGACACTTGTAGCAGAGCGCGTAGGCGGCCTCCGATTCGGGCGTGGGGTCCGAGGTGAGGTACTGCCGCTCGAGAATGGGTCGGTAACTGGAACCGTGCGGCCCGCGTGGACCCGCCTGATCGTCGTTGTTGTGACAATCGGTACAGCGGATGATGCTGCCGGTGGTCCAGGGTGCCTTGAGGCTCGGTACGTTGGGATTGTTGCCTACCCCTGCCACCGGATGGTAGGAGGGGTTGCCGGTATCGAACTCCAGCCGCACATTGGTCTCCTGATGGAGACGTGTGGTGTAGGGAGGCGGTTTCCCCGCACTGTCACCGTGGCAGCGCAGACAGAGCTGGTACTCGCGGGTCAAGGGGTCGACCTCCCCGCCACTGATGGATACGCCGCGCACCTCGGCCAGGGCGCCGGGGGGATCTCCGCTCCCGCTCCGGGCCGCGTGGGGGTTGTGGCAATCCTGACACTCTACATGACGGGAGTTGACCACCGCCGTCTCCCCCGGCTCGTGGGTACCCTGAAAGTCGCTCACCGGATGGCTGTAGGACTTCATCAGCACCGAGCCGATGTCATGAGCCGCCACATTGCCGTTGTGACAGTCCAGGCAGTTCTCCTCCTCCGCGGCGTAACGCAGCAGGCGCCCACCGGCCCCCGCGCCGTGAGGCTGATGACAGTTCTGGCAGGCGTTGTCGCGGACGTTGTTCCAGTCGGTGTCGGGCCAGGGGTCGTTGCCTGCTCCGTTCCAGGTGGCACCGGAGGTGGCGTGGGAGGCACTTCCCCACCCCCGCTTCTGATGACATGTATTGCACAACGTGCCGCGGATGTTGGACATGACCAGGAAGTTGCCATTGCTGTCGTCATGGGGATCGTGGCAGCTCGTGCACTGGACCCGTCCGGCGGCGTCGAGTCGAACCGGACCGGTGAGGGTCGAGGGGTTGGCCAGCTCACCGTCGCTGCCGGCCAGCGAACTGCTGTAGACGAACGAGATGGGGTGATCGTCACCGAGGTCGGTTCCGATGAGGGTGCGCCCGGCAGGCATTACCGTGACCCCTCCCGACATGACGATCTCCGTGGTCCGGCTTCGTATCTTGCCGAGAGCGATGGTGCCGTCGTGGCAGCTCAGACAGAGCAGCGAGCTGCCATTGGGCTGTCCCGGTACGAATTCGATGGAAGAGCTGCTGTAGGGGATGTACTGGCTGCCGGAGTCATAGCGGTTCCAGAGAGGCGCCTGGGGGTAGGCGCCGTGGGGCGTATGGCAGAAGATGCACACCTCGGTCTCGGACTGCGCCCGGATGGTCCCGGGGCCACTCACCGAGAGGTTGTGCCGGGTGTTCACCACCCCCGCCTGGAGCGGCATGCTCAGCAGGAGCAGCAGGAGCGGCAACCACCTCATGATCCGCTCCCCAGATAACGGAACACCTGCACCCGCCGATTGCGGCTGTCGGCCACGTAGATCCGATCTCCTTCGTCGATGAAGAGCCCGGCCGGCAGCAGGAACTGGCCGGGTCGGGGACCGGGACTGCCCAGATAGAGCAGCAGATTGCCCTGCTGATCGAAGAGCTGCATCACGTTGAACAGGGCGTCCACCACATAGAGGTGTCCCTCGCTGTCCACCGCCACCCCCTTGGGACGACTCAGGTAGCCGGATGCCGCCCCCTGGGCACCGACGGCGGCAAGGAAGATCCCGTCTCCGGAAAACTTCTGCAGGCGGAAGTTGAGCGAATCGGCCACCCACAACACCCCGCCACGCTCGTCCCACCAGGCCATGGTGGGGTAGTTGAACTCTCCCCCGGCATCCCCCCGTTTCCCGATGCGGCCCATCACCCTTCCCTGCCGATCGTAGATCCAGACCGTGTGCCGCGCGGTGTCCACCACGAACAGCCGTTTGCCCCCCCGGTCCCAGGCGAGGCCGGTGGGCTGTTCGGGAGCCACCTCCAGCGACAGCGGCTCGAAGCCCTCCTCCCCGGCCGGGAGGACGAAGACCCCGCCGAGCGACGAGTCCGACACCAGCAGCCGCCCCTCCCCGGTCAGCGCCATCCCCACCGGCGAAGGGAGCATCCCTCCGCCGGCGAGACGCAGCACGCGATGGGTGCCGCGGCCGCGATCGAAGAGGTGGACACCCCCAACGCCGGAGTCCGCTACATAGAGCCGCCCCGCCGGATCGGAGACGGCCATCATCGGTTCCTCGAGGGCGAGTTCGCCCCCCCCCGCCACCAGCTTCACCAATCGCTGCCAGAGGGAGGGGCGGATTCCGAGATCGGCCGCACGATGGATGGTGTTCTCCAGCACCAGGCGAGGGGAGGCGGGGGGATCGGGCCACACCCGCAAGGGCTGGCGCCCCTCTTCCGTGCCCGACGGCGTCCCGCCGCCGCATCCCTGCAGGATGAAGGCGAGGAGAGCCAGCAGGGGAAGGAGCCGGGACATCAGAAATCCCTCCCCAGCACGACCCGGACGCTGAACTTGTCCCGCTCCGATCCGCCGAGACGACCCTCTGTATAGGTGCCCTCCGCCGTCAGGCGCAACTGGCGGAACGCCCAACTGAAACGGGTGGAGGCGATCCGGTCACGGCGCTCGAGGGTGCCGCCGTCGTCCTCCTCCCTGCGGATATCGAAGGAGAGACGGGTCCGGCGCCACGGCCGTGCCTGGAGGCGTACCCCCACCCGTCGCAGATCGACGTCCTCTGGCGAATCGAGGTAGTCGGTGATAATCCTTGCCGCCGAGAAACGCAGGGTGATGCGCCAGGGAAACGTCGCCTGCAGATAGGCATCGGCCATGGAACGGTCGTAGGGACCCACATCGGCGTCGTGACGCTGAGTCTCCATCCGCCCCCCCGCCTGCCAGTCACGGGCGAAGGGATAGTCCAGACGCACGCCGGCCATCAGGTCGTCGACCGAGTTGAGTGGCAGGGTGGGCAGCCCCTCGCGCAAGGTCTGGCGCACCCGCCCATAGCGTGCATAGAGGTTCACGTGCTTCATGACCTGAAGATCCATGGCGATATCCTGGCTGAAGCTGTCGTAGAGAGCGGTTCCGCCCGTATAGTAGGTATAGTCCACCAATACCTCTTCTCCATCAAGGATATTGCCGGTGGCAATACGCTGGATCCAGGTGGTGGCACCGATGACGAAGATCCGGTAGTCACTCCCCTCCACGAACTGCTGGGTGCGATCCTCGTTCCAGACCTCGATGGTGGTGACATCGATGAACTCGCGGGAGAGTGCCACCTCCTGCTGTCCCTCCAGTACGACCCGCTCGCCGTACACGGGGATGGTTTCGGCGTCGGCCTGTCGGTCGTAACGTTCATAACCCAGGTTGGCGGAGAGATTCAGCAGACCGACGGCGGTGTCACGCCGATAGCTCACGAGACCCACGGCCGAGAGTGTGGAGAGGCTCATGCCGGTGGTCTCATTGCGCCCTCCCTTGAACCGTCCTCCCGCGCTCCAGCGATCGCTCGGGCGGTAGTCGATGGACATGGCCAGAGAATGGTCGCGGGTATCGGTCGCCTCCTGGCTGCGATCGAGGTAGGTATAACTGTAACTGGAGGTGAGGGCATCCGAATGGATCCAGCGGATCCGGGGTGCGAAGCGGATCTCCCGGAGACGCGGCTGATCGTCCCGCTCGTACCACGAAAGGAGGTTGAAGCTGCGGATCTGTCGCCGTTCCCCGAACAGGTATTCTCCCTGCAGTTCGAGATTGCGGGTGATGTAGCGGTTGGGGATGATCGGCAGCTCCGTGGCACCACTGCGCGAGTCGCTCTGGTACCAGTTCCAGGTTGCCTGCGCATGACCATCGTCTCCGAGGGCCATCGAGGCGTTGAAGGCCGCCTGGTCCACCCTGTCGTCGATCAGCCGCGTCAGGCCGGAGCCTTCGGTCGTGCTGCGTGACACGTTCATGTTCATCAGAACGGGGGTCAGCGGCTGGCGCAGGGAGAGCCCCACGCCATAGTGGTCGTTGACCACCACGAAGCGATCCGAAAGGCTCGGCGAGACCGACGAGGTTTTCCGGTCGTAGAAGAACTCGACCGGGTAGGGTTTCTTCTCGAGAATGAACGCGTGACTGGTGATGTTGACGCGGGTGCTCCGGGAATCCCGCTGACCGGTGTTGGTGTCCAGATCCTCCTGGAAGAGAATCGGCCCACCGCCGAAGTCGAAGCGCAGGAAGTTGGGATGGTAGACATACCCATGGGTCAGGATGAAGAGCTCCTGCTCGCGCGTGGAGCCATCCGTCCAGCTCGTCTCCACGCCGTTCACCGAGGAGGAGATATCGTCCATCAGGTAGCGCAGCTCGAGATGACCCTCCGTGGAGGTGATCCGCAGCGGTGCGATCTCCTGCGCCTGCAGGGAGAATGCGCCGAGACACAACAGCAGCGTCCCTCCCCTCCCCAGCATGTTTGTGACATTACCCCATGGCACACCCTCGCCTCCCTCTCATCGGAGCCCAACCGGGGCCGGGGACTATGGATACTCCATTCCCTTCATGCGGCCGAAACCGTAGACGGTGATCTTGTTGGGACCGAACTGGTTGGCAACGAGAATGACGTACTCGAGCTGGAATCCGGGGGCTGCGTAGGACTGGAAGACGCCGGCATTCTCGTAGTCGATCTCCACGTCGGTCGGGAGGTTGAGCTGTCCCGGCTCATTGCCCGGCTCACCATAGAAGAGGAGCAGGTGACCGTCCGGCGCAAACATCTGGATCGTCTGGAAGGCGGCGTCCACCACGTGAATCCTCCCGTCCCTGTCTACGGTCACCCCCTTGGGACGTGCGAACTGCCCGAGAGCGCGACCGAGACCGCCATAGCTGCGGATATAGTCCCCCTCCAGGGTATACACATCGAGCCGGAAGTTGCCGGTATCGCTGATGTAGAGGCGGTTGTCGGGCCCTACCGCCAGGTTGGTGGGATACATCAGGAAACCGGGCTCCGCCCCCACGGAACCGAACTTGTAGAGGAGCTCGCCGGTCTCCTTGTCCAGCACCTGGATGTTGTGGTGGGCCAGATCGGAGACGAACAGCCTGTTGTCGACGATCTCCACATCACCAGGCTTGAACTGCCCCTCCTCGCCGAAGGCCCGCAGAAAACGCTCCTCGCGATCGAAGACCAGTACCTGCTCACGCTGGGTATCGGTGATGTACTTGTTGCCGTCCTCGTCGATGACGATGTTGATCGGCTTGCGCATCGCTCCGCCGCCCCCGCCAAAGACGACCCTGTACTGGCGATTGACCAGGTCGAAGATGACATATCCTGGCCCGCGGGTGTCCACCGCGTAGATCTTCCCGTCGTAGAGCGCCACGCCATAAGGCTTTTCGATCTCCCGCTCCGACTGCTCCTTTTCTCCGAGAACGAACTTGGCGAAACCATCCTTCTTCACGGCGATGTCGCTCTCTTTCGAGAAGGAGGTGAGATACTGGATGCGCGGTGGATTCGGCAGGGGAGGATAGAAGAGTGCAGAGGGCTTTTCCGCCTCGGGGGGCCGGGTTTCGGTCGTGCCGCAACCCGCGATAAGGGGGGGGAGAAGCATCAGAGTGATCAGGGCGGTCTTGGTCTTGTTGTTCATGGCCTGTATCCCGAAATCCCGCTTTTCCGGTGTCGTTGCCTCAACCATACCACTTCCTGAGCGGCCGCGAAAATTACATCGTCAAGCCCCCCTCCGGTCCGGCCACATGGGTGGCCGGACCGGTGCTCCTTGCTGCTTCAGACGGATAGGATGCTACTTGTTGTGGCAGGTGAGGCAGAGTTGGCTGCCCGACTTGGTGATGCGCAGCAACGGCGTCGACTGGACGAAGTTGTTGTGCACATCGTGGCAGCTCGCACACTGCAGCTCTCCGGCATAGAGCATGACGCTGTCGATGGTCCCGGTCTTGGTCTGACCACCCGAACCGATGGTCACGTTGGTCGTGGCCGGGTCGTGCAGTCCGGGATCGGTGGTGGACAGCGCCGAATCGTAGGTGAACGAGATAGGGTGATCGTCGTTCAGATTGCCGTTGAGGCCGATCGCCTTGCTGCCACCCATGAAGTTGTTGCCATTCTTTCCACCGAAGCTGTCGATGGCCACCGTGCCGTCATGGCAGGAGAGGCAGAGACGCGAACTGCCGGTGGGCTGCTGGATGGTTGCCGCACCATCGAAGCTCGGGCTGCTGTAGAGGGTGAAGGTCTGAGTCGTGACCTCGTGGTTCCACAGCGGTGCGGCGGTCACCGAGGTATCGGCGTTATGGGGGGTATGACACACTACACAGATCTCCCCGCTGGGGTTCCACCCCTCCTGGGAGAAATCATGGGGGGATCCCACGATGGTGCCCGCCGACGCCCACCCGGCGGCGAGCGACATGGCCAGACCGGCTGTTCCCGCTACTAACGAGTCAATCACTTTGTTTGTCTTCATTGCAAGGGCCCTCCCCTGTTGTGCAATGTCTGCGATAGAGATGACGACGTTCGTGTACGACTCTTACGGCTACTCGCCCCCGACAGCCGACTCCACTGTCGGAGAGGTCTTGCGACGGGCCCGTATCGTTCTTCCACGACCGGGTCCTCTAGTGGTGTTTCCATGATGCGACCGATTCCTTCCTGGCCGCCCTCGGGCATCCAATGCCCATTCCCGTTGTTTATGTTTTCCCAGATATGGATTGAGGTTTCATTGACGCACATCAACATAGTGAAAGCAAGGATATTGGAAATGAAGAAAATTCTTAAGGAATCTCTGATCTGTTCAGAGATTCCTCAATCGACGGGATGTCGCGCAGGCGGGCGATGTGCGGTTTTCACTGGTAAACGGGGGAGAAGGGGGGGCACGTGACATCCGCCGACAGGGGGGCAAGCGGCGATGATCAGCCATCGAGAGGTTTCGGAGCCACCTCGCGTCGGTGCAGCATCTTCGAATCCATTTCCTGCAGTACCCGGCAGGCCGCCTTCATATCTCCCCTGTCGAGTGCAGAGACGGCACTCCCGACCACCTGACGAACGGTCGTTTCCTCCCGACGAACCCCCTCCATGAGGCGTGTCGCCTCCCGCAGCAGAGGATGGGAAGGAGCGACCGCTTCCGGGCTCGCATCTCCCCGCAGGATCGAGGCGAGAGGGCCGATCACCGCATCGACCCGCCTCTGCCAGCCCCAGAGCACTGCGGCGAGCGCCATCACCTCCACCATCAGCAGGCCGGGCACCACCTCGAACAGCTCGTGCAGCAACAGCTCCCGCATGCTGGTGTCCGCGGGATGGGCCCGGTAGAACTGCGCCTCGACCGCCGCCGCGAGAGAGTGGTGGATCAGGAGGAGACCGCCTCCCAGTACAACCACCTGAATCACCAGCAGCAGACCGATCAGCCACCACTGGAGGCGCCGGTCGATGTAGTGGCGGCTCCGCCGCTCCTCGCCTTCTCCCTTCATGGCCGTTCTCTCCCGGAGTTGTTGCGCCCCCGCCGTGTAACGACACCGTTCATTACAGACGATGGCACTCGAAACAGAGGCGGGATCCGTTGTTGGACATCACGAGCTGGCCGTGGCGACGGGTGTACCCCTTGTGGCAGGAGATACAGGCCACCCGACCTTCCGGCAGCCGTACCGCACGACTGACCAGGGATACCGGCCGATAGTCCGCCTGCCCCTCCACCCTGCGATAGGAGACCCCCACGGGGTGGTTGAAGGCCTGTCCCGCATGACGAAGAATGCCTTCATGATCCACGTACATGGCGGCTCCCAGCAGGCCGTCCATATGGCACTCGAGGCACTGGCGCGTTGTCTCGTCGAGACCGTCCCCCACCGTTGCCCCCCCGCCGCCGGCAAGGTGTCCCAGGTCACCGATGGAGGTGCCCCCCTCGATCATGGCGGCAAAGAAGGCTGGACGATGGCACGACTCGCACAGATCGCGCCCACGGCGCTCCCCCCTGAGCTTGCCCTTGCCCGCTCCATGGACCAGGTGGCAGGAACTGCAGGTGAGCTCACCGCCGGGCGAGAGGGGAAAGGCAGCATCGATGGGGCGTCCCGGCGTGAAACCGGTGGGATGACTGGAGGTGACCGCCGTGCTGTGGCATCTTCCGCACAGCGCCTCTTCACGGTCCACCAGACGCGCTGCATTCGCCAGGTTCACCCCCTCACCCGCCATGTGACAGGTACCGCACGTCTCCCCCTCCGGGTGCGCCACGGGAACCGGCACTGCCCCGCCGTCGACACTCCAGCGCAGCAGCAGTACCGCAGCCAGAATCGGCCAGGCGGCAAGCAGACGATACCGTTCCAGCGCCCCCCTCACCCGGCCCGCTCCCCCAGCACGGTCTCGCAGCGCTGCAGGATCTCCCGAAGACGATCGGGGATGACCTCCCCTTCGCTGCAGAGGGCCCTCGCCTCGCCAAGCAACCGTTCCAGTTCGGCGAGCCGCCGATCACGGGACGAGAGGATCTGCTCCACATCGTTCGCCAGTGTCTGGAGCCGGTCTCCGCGTCGGAGAGGCAGGCGCCGCCCCCCCTTCCGGGCCACCTCCAGGTTGCGACGTATCCGGTAGAGCGGACCCGCAATGCGGAAACTGCCGTAGAGGGCGGCCGCCCCGGTGATCAGGGCGGTCAGTGGCAGGAGGACCAGGGCAGCCACCACCAGCGCGGGGCCCAGCGCCGCCCGGGTCGCACCGCGGGCGCGAATCAGCTCGAAGTAGCCGTCCCCCCCCTCCTCCACCCCCAGAAACAGAACCAGCACCAGCACCACGCCGGAGAGGAGGGCAGTGGCCAGCAACACCCGCACGAGGATCAGGAAAGGGAGGGGCTGTTTCATGAAGTGGCTCCGAGGGTACTACTCTGGAGCATCGTCAGGAGGGGAGATATCCTTTAGTCGACCGTCGAACGACGACCTCTTTTCACTGGCCTGCCCGCGGCACGGGGGAGTGCCGCGATCTCCGCAAACAGGATGTTGAAAAAGGCCCTCCTGGCCTTTTTCAACACCGGAAGCCGAAAATGCAATTTCCGGCTTCCTCACGTTTTCGATGACCTGGCGTCATCGAAAACGGCGGTGCATCCATGCACCGCGGCACAAGCTGCCGAAAAACGGTGTTTTTCAACAGCCTGCCAAATCACTGCCGGAACGCGGATGAAGCGGCTATTCCCGCTTTCCGCCATTCGAGGGGGAAGGGATGGCAGGGGCAGGCGCAAGACGCCCGCCCCCGGACCATCAGGTGATCTCCTCTTCGCGGACCGTCTCGAACTCCCAGCTCCCCTGCAGAAGCGTGGCGCGCCCCCTTACCGACAGCCTCATTACGTCGCTGGTGGTGCGGGTGACTTCCGCTTCGAAGGCCAACGCCGGATGAATCGAGCCCTCGCGGGGCGTGGCACTTCCCCCTTCGACCCTGACCTCCACACTCACCGTCTTCCCGGCCAGCGGAGGATTGGCGCCGATCGCGAGCCCGCCGGTCAGACGAAGGGTATAGCCCTCCCCCTCGGCCGGCGCTTCCGCCGGTACGAGAGGGCCGTCGAGCACCACCCGGATGGGGTTCTGTTCCACCACTCCGGGCCCGAACAGGGGCGAACGGTCATCGATTCCGAGCTGCTGGGCCGTCGCCACCCAGTTGAGAACGTCGGTGACATAGTCCAGTTCGTTCTCCGCCTCCATCGCACCGTAGGCGGTGAGGATGGCCTGCTCGAGACCCGCCTCCACCAGCGGCATGGCCGGCCCGTGGGTCTGCTCGATCTCCTCCGCCCCCTCGGCCAGGCCGAGCATCTGCAGGTCGGCCTGCCAGTCCAGGTACTGACGGATCGCCGAGGTGAGATATTCGGGATTGTTGCGCCCATAGACCAGCAGCGGCACCACCCCCTCCCGATACCAGCGATCGAACAGGGGAAGGAGTTCACCCGGATCCGGCATGGCGCCCGAGTCGGCGGCCGCGCGGTCGAGGATCTCCCGCACCTCGGATTCGGTCTCCACGGCTACCCGTGTAGGCATCGGAACCATCGACGAGACACCGCCGGGACGCTGCCGGACGGAGGAGTCGATCCGTGGTCTCCAGGAAGGGAGGTCCGGGCTCTCCCCGCCGCTCTCCTCCGATGCAGGCGGCACCGACCCGGGAATGCCCCAGGCGTCCCGGGTGGCGTCCCGCACCTCGGGGTTCTCTCCCTGCGCCTGTTCCACCGCCCTGGACGCGGCCCGCGAGACGGTCGGATTGGCTGGGGGCGACGCCGCCTGGGCCGGCGCCTGGGAGATGAGCTGCGCCGCCAGTTGCGCCACACTCTTGCCAATGTCCGTGGCCGCCCCAAGCGCTCCACTGGCGGCCTCCCCCGTCATCTGCGACGCGGCATCCGCCGCGGAACCGGCGAGACGGCTCAGATCACCGAGGATCCCTGCCAACTGGTCGGTCTTGGACATGTCGCGGAACATGGCTCCGTTCTGAACCGCCTGAAGCACGCCCCCCAGGCCGGAGGGTGCGGGGAAATCGGGTGCGCCGGCAAGGGGAATCTCGGCTCCCGGAACCCGGGGGTCCGTCGGCAGGGGGGTAGTGGTGCGCGGAGACGCCGACACTGGAAGGATGGTCGGAGCCTGATGAGGAATCGGCGAGTCCTGCCAGTTCCAGTAGCGGTCGGGATCGATGTATTCCGCCCCATTGGAACGGCCGAGTACCGCCTCGGCGAAGACCCCGGCGCCGGGCAGGAAGACGGTCTCCTCGGCGGACAGCTCCTCGAGACCATCGGCGAAGCGGGCAGCGACCTCGCCCGGCCAGCCGAGGAGCTCTCCCAGGTCCAGGATGGATTCCATGTCGGCACGCTCCGCTGTCAGGAAGCTCTGCAGGCGCTTCAGGGGGACCTCCTTCATCCGCAGCAGGACACAGCCGGCCGAAATGCCGATCGGTACGGTATGGGCGACCGCGTGGAGGGGAATGGAGATTTGCTCACCAGGGTCGTCACCTACCAGGTGGAGCCTCTCCAGGATCCAGCTCAATCGCCCCGCCTCCATGGCGGAGAGGATGATCATGGTGAATCTGTAGGGCTCCCTCGAGATCGCATCGGTCACCTGCTTCTTCCACTGATCGCGCTGCGCCATCAGGGCCTCGTGGGCAGCGCGCTCCGCCTCGTTGCGCTGGCGGATCTCATCGATCTCCGCCATGCGCCGGCGGTGCTGTTCGATCGCGCTCTCCAGGGGTGCCCAGGCGAACCTCCGCCGCGCCCGGCCCGGTTCGTCATACTCGAGTTGCCCCTCGTAGACGAGAAGGTTCTCGAGGGAGAGAGCCGAGGCGGGCGTGACCCGCCCGCTCTCCACCAGCAGGCGAATATGCACACCCTCGTCGAACAGATCGACAGGAGCGTGGAGCGAGATCCGAATGCCGGTGATGGAGGCGGCACCGAAGGACCTGTCGAACAGACCGGTGTATCGACTCACGCCCTGGATGGGATCGTCCCGGCGGAGAGTCGATGCGGCACGGACATAGTGCGAGTTGTCCGCTTCGTCCGTGGTCTCGATCTCGATCTCGACATCGCGAAACATTTCGTCGGCCAGCAGCAAGTCGACAGGATTCAGCGCGAAGTCCCAATCGAGTTCGAGACGCATCTCGAGCTGTTCGATATTCACCGTCGCAGGAGGAGGCGGAACATCGGGAACCGGTTCCGGAACAAACTCCTCCGGCGGTGGCTCCAGGAAGATCTTGTCGCCCTTCTCCCTGAGCGAAGGATCGAGACCGAGTCGGATAGAATCCCAGAACTCCTCGATGAGCATCCGGTCGTGCATCAGGGGCAGGGCGGCGAACGGAAGATAGAGGACCGGAATCACGCCCTTCAGTTCGGTGATCGTGCGGTAGCGGTGCAGCACCTCGTAGTACTCGATGTTGAGGGCGTGCATGTGATTGTAGTTGGTCACATTGGAGGTACGCGCGCGGAACCGCTCCTCCTGTACGTCCTCGGTGACGACCGTGGACCAGAGGGAGCGGATCAGCGCGGACTGCTGGCTGGTGGATTGGGCGATACGCTGATTGGTGCGCCCCATGACATCCCGGCTGCCCGAACTCTCGGCCTCGATCATGCCGATCGCCTGACTGCCCGCGAATACCAGCCCGCCGGCGACAACGCCCGCACCGGCACCCACGGCCGCCCCGATCGCGGTGCCGCCTCCCGGCTCGACTATCGTCCCGATCACGCCTCCAGCGACACCCCCCACCAGGGCTCCCGCCGCAACGAAGGAACCGGCACTGACCAGGGTATTGGCCTCGGTCGCCGTCTTTCCGTTCTGGTGCTCGAGAGCGACCGCGGTAGCCACCTCCTCGAGGGCGAAGGTGTGATCCACCCGCGAATCGAGCTCTTCCGAAGCAGTCGTTCTCTCGGAGCGTCCTCCCCGCTGCCGCCGCCTCATGTCGATCACGGCGATGTTGCGCGACTCGCCGGGAGCGAGCGAGAGGCTGTATACCACCTCCCCCAGGGCGGTCCCCTCGCTTCGCCACCACTGGCGATGATCCGCGAGGTATCCGAGACCGATGACCGGGCACTGGAGTTCCGAGAAGATGGGAAACAGCGGCGTCTTGGACAAGGACGTGAGGGGGTTTCCGCACGCCTCGTCGTAACGAATGGAGAGCCCGCGCAGGTCCTCCTCGCGTACGAAACTCGAGTAACGGAACGAATGGCCGATGGCGCCCGCGGCGGATGGAATCAGATCGGGAGGGGCGGAAGGGGGCTCTCGAAAACGGGAACTGCCGATGGGTTGACGAACACCACCGACGGCGGGGGACGGTTTGTGACGATACATGGCTATCCTCCTCTGTCGCTCCACGAACGAAGGGGATTCGAGCGGGAGCGGCGGTCTGGCGGCCGGCCCGGGTACCCCCGAAACGGCAGCGGTCCTTTCCGACCTCCGGTATCCTGCCGGTCCACCCTGCCGTGAACGCGATCCGGACCGGAGGCGCCTCCCTCCATGAGGGTCGATCTCCGCGGCTGCAGCTCCCGGGAATTGCCACGATCCAAGAGGGGATCCCGGTTTTATAGACCAGCCCCCCGCTGAAGGCGAGGGGAAGGGGAATATTGCCCGATTCGATATTCCGGGGAAGATCCCGGAAACCTCACCCCGACCCGGCGACGAAAACGGGCCGTGGGCCTCGTCCCCCAGACAGTCACCTGACCGGACAGATGTCGGCCGAATGCGCCGGGGGAAAACGCACAACCACCCGAATTCTCGCGAGTCTTCGCGACCTGCTGCGAACGGGAAACGGACCTGCTGGAGATGGCGGCGGAGCGGGGCGAGGAAGAAACGACCGGCAGGGAGTGGCGAGCGGCAGGCACCATGCCCGCCGGCTCGCAGAGTGCCCGCCTCTTTCAGAAACTGTGACCAAAGGCCTCCTGGTAGCGTCTCTTGAACGCTTCCGGCGTGAAGGCGTGGTTCTGGGTGCCATGGTGCTCGATCTTGATGGCGCCCATGAGGGCAGCGATCCGGCCGGTGACCCCCCAGTCGAGGTTGTTCATGAGACCATACAGGAGACCCGCACGATAGGCGTCTCCGCAACCGGTAGGATCGTTGATCGCCTTGACGGGGGCGGCAGGGATGTCGATGCGCTTTCCACCGGTGTAGATGTGAGATCCTTCCCCTCCGCGGGTGACGATGAGTGCCTCCACCCGGTCGGCGATCTCGTGCGGCGAGAGACCGGTGCGCTCCTGCATCAGTTCCGACTCGTAGTCGTTGACCGTGACCCAGGTGGCCTGTTCGATGAAACGTCTCAGATCCTCACCGTCGAACATGGGAAGACCCTGACCCGGATCGAAGATGAAGGGGATGCCCGCTTCGACGAACTGCTCGGCGTGCTCGATCATCCCTTCGCGACCGTCCGGCGAGACGATGCCGATGGTGATTCCGGCATCGCCCGGCACCTGGTTCTCGTGGGACATGGCCATGGCACCGGGATGAAAAGCGGTGATCTGGTTGTCGTCCTGGTCAGTGGTGATGTAGGCCTGGGCGGTATAGCTGCCCGGAATCTCGCGGATGTGGCGGCTGTCGATACCGTTCTTCTCCATCCACTCGGCATAGGGCTGGAAGTCCTTGCCGACGGTGGCCATGGGCAGGGGATCGCCGCCCAACAGTTTGAGATTGTAGGCGATGTTGCCGGCACAACCACCGAATTCGCGGCGCATGTCGGGGACCAGGAAAGAGACATTGAGGATGTGCACCTTGTCCGGAAGGATGTGGTTCCTGAAGCGGTCGTGGAACACCATGATGGTGTCGAAGGCGATGGAGCCGCAGATGAGTGCCGTCATGCCGTTTCCTCTTTCACTGTTTTTCGTTTCCGCCCCGCCTGCTTCAGGCGATGATCCGTTCCCAGAGCAGCAGTCCCCAGACGATCACCACCAGGGCAAGGGAGACGAACACGGCAGCCGATCCCATGTCCTTGGCGCGACCGGCCAGTTCGTTCCATTCGTCCCCGATGCGATCGACCACCGCCTCCAGGGCGCTGTTGAGCAGCTCGGTGACCAGCACCACCAGCAGGGAGCCGATCAGCACGGCCCGCTCCACGGCACCCTGACCGAGCCAGAAGGCGGCAGGTGCCATCACCAGGGCGAGCAGCAGCTCCTGGCGGAACGCCGCCTCGTGGCGGCAGGCGGCGACCAGCCCTTTCCAGGAATAACCGGCGGCGTGCAGAATGCGCGAGAGCCCGGTGCGGCCCGGTTTCATGCCGCACCTTCCCCTTCACCCCCCACATGCCAGACCAGGTCGAGCTGGCGGGCGGCGCGCACGTCGTCGAGGCGGCGCACCGGCAGCGTCCAGGGGGCACCCTTCACCTGTTCGGGATCCCGTTCCGCCTCATCGCGGATGGCGATCATCGCCTCGACGAAGGCGTCGAGGCTCTCCTTCTCCTCGGTCTCGGTGGGCTCGATGAGCAGACACTCGGGGATCAGGAGGGGAAAATAGGTCGTGGGCGCATGCATGCCATGATCGAGCAGCCGCTTGGCGAAGTCCATGGTGTTGACCCCCAGGGTCTTCGCCTCCTCCTTGAGGGTGACGATGAACTCGTGGGTGGCGCGCCGCTCGGGATAGGCGAGCTGGAAGCCTGCCTGCCGCAGGCGCGCTGCCAGGTAGTTGGCATTCAGAGTGGAGTACTCGGCCACCCGGGACATGCCGTCGCGACCGAGCATCAGGGCGTAGACATAGGCGCGCAGGAGGACCCCGGCGTTGCCGGCAAACGCGGAGAGCCGGCCGATGGTGCCGGGCCGTTCCTGCTCGGTGAGCCAGCGGTAACGGTCACCCTCCTTCGCCACCACGGGCACCGGCAGGAAGGGCTCGAGCCGTTCGTTCACCCCTACCGGACCTGCGCCGGGTCCACCACCGCCATGGGGGGTGGAGAAGGTCTTGTGCAGGTTCATGTGGATGACGTCGAAACCCATGTCACCGGGCCGCACCTTGCCGAGAATGGCGTTGAGGTTGGCACCGTCGTAATAGAGCAAACCGCCGGCCTCGTGGACGACGCGAGCCATCTCGACGATATTGCGTTCGAACACCCCCACGGTGGAGGGGTTGGTGAGCATCAGTCCCGCGGTCTGCGGCCCGACCGCGGCGCGCAGCGCCTCCAGGTCCACGTCACCGTCGGAACCGGTGGGAATCTCCCGCACCGTGTAGCCGCACATCACCGCCGAGGCGGGATTGGTACCGTGGGCGGCGTCGGGGACCAGCACCTCGGTACGCCCGCTGTCCCCCCGTGCCTGGTGGTAGGCGCGGATCATGGCCATGCCGGCGAACTCCCCCTGGGCCCCCGCCGCGGGGGTGAGGGAGACCGCCGCCATGCCGGTCACCTCCTTGAGGATCTCCTGCAGGTCGTACATGCAGGCCATGAAACCCTGCCCCATCCCCTCCGGACCCATGGGGTGGCGGGCCAGGAAGCCGGGCAGCATGGCGAGCCGGTTGGCGGCCCGCGGGTTGTACTTCATGGTGCAGGAGCCGAGCGGGTAGAAGTGGGTGTCGATGGAGAAGTTGAGTTGCGACAACCGCGTATAGTGGCGCACCGCCTGCAGCTCGGAGACCTGGGGCAGGGGCGGCGGCCCCTCTCTCAGCAGATCGGCCGGCAGGTCCTCCACCGAGGCCTCGACGGCGGGTGCCTGGGCCTGGGCCCGGCGTCCCTCGCGGGAGTGTTCGAAGATCAGCATGGCTCTCATCCCAGGGCGGCGATCGCCTTGTCGTAGTCGGGCTCCTGGGCGATCTCCGGCACCAGTTCGGTGTAGATCACCTTGTCGTCCTCGTCGATCACCACGATGGCGCGGGCGGTGATTCCGGCCAGCGGACCGTCCTCGATCAGCACGCCGTACTCCTTGGCGAACTTCCGCGAACGCATCATGGAGAGGGGGATGACGTTGTCCAGCTTCTCACCGGTACAGAAGCGCTCCTGGGCAAAGGGGAGATCGGCGGAGACGATCAGCACCACCACGTCGTCACGCCCCTTGACCGCCTCGTTGAACCTGCGTGTGGAGGTGGCGCAGACCGGGGTGTCGAGACTGGGCACGATGTTGAGCAGCTTCTTCTTGCCCCGGTAGTCGGCCAGGGTACGGTCCTCGAGCCCGTTGTCGGTGAGGCTGAAGTCGGGAGCGGCGCTGCCCACGGCGGGCAGGTCGCCACCGGTGTGGATCTCGTTGCCTTGCAGGGTGATGGTGGCCATGACGTTGTTCTCCTCGTTGTGTCGGTTGACGCGGGTGTCGCAGCGGGTCGTCTACCACTTGGGCTGGATGGGGCAGCTCACCGGATTCTGCCGCGAGAGGATCCGCTCCAGGTGGCCGGCGTAGGTCTCGATGTCGGCCCCGGTACGGGTCTCCGTGGCACACACCAGAAGCCCCCCCTCCAGTTCGGGATAGTAGCGGGCGAGGTCGAGGCCTCCCAGCAGGTTCTGGGCCTCGAGGGCTCGCAGCACCTTCTCCACCGGGGCCTCGAGACGCAGCACCGTCTCGTGGAAGAAGGGCCCCTCGAAACCGCGCTCCACCCCCTCCACGGCGGTCAGCCTCTCCACCAGGGCACGAGCGCTGGCGTGACTGGCCGCCGCCACCCGGCGCAACCCCTCGGCCCCCAGCAGCGCCATGTGGATGGTGGCGGCGGTGACCATCAGCCCCTGGTTGGTACAGATGTTGGAGGTGGCCTTGGAGCGGCGGATGTGCTGCTCGCGCGCCTGCAGGGTGAGGGTAAAGCCGGGCTTCCCCTCGAGATCGACGGTGCGGCCGATGATCCGCCCCGGCATCTGCCGCACGTGGGCCTGACGGCAGGTGAGGAAACCGAAGTAGGGTCCGCCGGAGGAGAGGGGAATGCCGAGCGGTTGCCCCTCGCCGCAGGCGATGTCCGCCCCCTCGGCGCCCCACCGTCCCGGCGGGCGGAGCAGCGCCATGGCCAGGGGATTGACCACCGCGATCACCAGGCCACCACGGGCGTGGGCCCAGTCGGTGAGGGCGTCCACCGCCTCGAGGGCACCGAAGAAGTTGGGCTGGGGGACCACCAGGGCGGCGAAGGGACCCGGATCCTCCGGCAGGGACTCCACGTCGATCCGGCCGGTGGCGCGGTCGAAATTGATCTCCTCCAGCTCGATCCCCTGGTTGTGGACGATGGCATGGACGGTGCTGCGGTAGTGGGGATGGACGCCGCGCGGCATCAGGATCCGCTTCGCCTTGCACTTGCGGTTGGCACGCACCGCCATCAGCACCGCCTCCGCCAGCGCCGAGGCGCCGTCGTAGAGGGAGGCGTTGGAGACGTCCATGGCCATCAGGCCGGCCATCATGGTCTGGTATTCGTAGAGGAGCTGCAGCGTCCCCTGGCTCGCCTCCGCCTGGTAGGGGGTGTAGGCGGTGTAGTATTCGCCGCGAGTGGCGATCTCCCACACCGCGGCGGGGATGTGGTGTTCATAGGCGCCGGCACCGAGAAAGCAGAGCGGCTGGCCGTCGCGGGCCGCCCGCTCACTCATCAGACGCGCCACCTCCATCTCGCTGCGCGCCTCGGGGACCCCCTCGAGGGCGCCGATCTTGAGCCCCTCGGGAATCTCGTCGAACAGCGCGTCGATGGAGGGGACACCGATGGCGGCCAGCATCTCCTCCACCTCCGCCGGCGTGTGCGGGATGAACGGCATCAGTGCTCCTCCGACTCCAGCATGGCGGCGTAGGCGTCGGCGTCCATGAGGTCGGCCAGCGCCCCGCTGTCGGCGGGCTTGATGCGCATCAGCCACCCCTCCCCGAAGGGATCGCTGTTGACCGCCTCGGGGGCGTCGCCGAGTGCCTCGTTGATCTCCACCACCTCGCCCGACAGGGGAGCGTAGACATCGGAGGCGGCCTTCACCGACTCCACCACGGCGCACGCCTCCTCCGCCTCCACCTCGCGGCCGGTCTCGGGCAGCTCCACGTAGACCATGTCGCCCAGCAACGCCTGGGCGTGGTCGGTGATCCCCACGGTGACGGTGCCATCCCCCTCGTCGCGCACCCACTCGTGGCTCCGGGTGTAACGCAGTTCAGCCGGGATCTCGCTCATGATTCCCCCTCCGTTTTCGATTGGTTGTCGAACTCACGTCTCCCGGCCCCCCGCCGGGGAGACGACGACTACCCGAGATCCTCGGGCAGACACGATTTGCCGTGACGGACGAAGGGTGGCCTGACCACCCTCGCCGGCACCTCGCGGTTGCGGATCTCCACCGTCACCCGGTCGCCGGGCGAAACCGCCGCCGGTACCCGGGCGAAGGCGATGGAGCGCCCGAGGGTGGGCGAGAAGCCTCCGCTGGTCACCTCCCCCTCGCCGCCACCGTGCACCGTCTGGTGTCCGCGCAGCACCCCCTTGCCCTCCAGCACCAGGCCGACCAGGCGGCGACCGACCCCCTGCGCGCGCTGCTGCTCGAGGGCGGCGCGACCGATGAAGTCGCGCTCCCCGGGCTCCCAGGCGACGGTCCAGCCAAGCCCCGACTCCAGCGGGGTGGTGGTCTCGTCCATGTCGGCGCCATAGAGGTTCATGCCCGCTTCCAGCCGCAGGGTGTCGCGGGCACCGAGGCCGATGGGAGCCACTCCCGCCTCCAGCAGCCTCCCCCACAGATCGGAGGCCTGCTCGGCGGCGACCATGATCTCGTAGCCGTCCTCGCCGGTATAGCCGGTGCGGGCGACAAACAGCCCCCCCCTCTCCAGACCGCAGAAGGGGCGCAGCCCCTGTGCCGCAGCGGCGACCTCGCCCGGCAGGGCGGCGTGGGCCCTCTCCCGCGCCCGGGGCCCCTGCACGGCGATCATGGCGAGATCGGTGCGCTCCTCCACGGCGATGCCGAAGGATTCCGCCTGGCGGCCGATCCAGGCCAGGTCCTTGTCGCGGGTGGCGGCGTTGACCACCATGCGAAACCACCGCTCATCCATGTAATAGACGATCAGATCGTCGATGACACCCCCCTCGGCATTGAGCATGCAGCTATAGAGCGCCTTGCCCGGCTCCGTGAGGCGGGCCACGTCGTTGGCCAGAAGCCGGCGCAGGAAGTCGATCGGCCGCTCACCGCGCAGATCGAGGATGGTCATGTGGGAGACGTCGAACATGCCCGCATCCC
>JALTLT010000075.1 GCA_027001815.1 Gammaproteobacteria bacterium
GAGGTGTGTGGCCCGCATGGCGACCGTATCAAGGTGCGCATCACCGCCCCGCCGCTGGAGGGGCGGGCCAACCAGCACCTGCTCCGCTATCTGGCGGCGCTCTTCGGCGTACCCGGGAGCCGGGTGGAGCTGCTGAACGGAGAGCGCGGGCGCGAGAAGCGGGTGCGGATCCTCCGCCCCGAGACCCTCCCGGAATGGGTTCCCGCCCCTCCTGCCTCAAGTCATCCCCACAACCGCCGATAGATTTCCTGAACGCCCGCGTGGGGTCTGCCAATCCGCCTGCGCGGGGAGGGGGCACTCGCTGCCCCTCCGCACGGCCTCGCCGAAGAGGGATGGGCCGGCAAGCCGGCGGTGGCTCCAGTCGCGGTCCAGGCCGGCAATCTGCCCCCTGGATGGCCTAGCCCGGATATTGCACCAAGGCGGCGCCAGTGACGGAGATTCCATCTTGAAATGATTGGGCTGGAGCAATGATCGAAGCAATGGCCGAGGTACGGTTTGTGCCTATCCGGGCTAGCCCGAAAATCGCGTGAAGCCGCTTGATATTGCATTCAAGGAATCTCTGATTTATTCAGAGATTCCTGCGGCACAGGGATGTGCCGCCAAAATCAATCACCGCAGGTGATCGATTTTGCAAGGGAGCCGAAAACCGCGTCTTTCGGCTCCCGTACTCTGAACAATTCAGGGATGAATTGTTCAGAGTTTCCTCAACTTTATGTTTGCAAACAGAATCTTTCGTATATTAACAGGATGTTGAAAAAGGCCGTCCTGGCCTTTTTCAACATCCTGTCAGGGCCAGGGGAGGGTGTGGTGCGCCCCGGCCTGCCGGTCCCAACAACAACAGAGCGGCATCCATGTCTATGGAAGAGCAGCACCTCTTGCGCCATTTCAGCGCCTACCAGGAGTGGAAGGCGGGACTGATCGAGACGATCCGGGAACTCAACGAGTGGCTCGAACGCCAGGAACTCGCGGAATGTGAGTTCTCGCTCTCCATCTTCGAGGCGGTGGAGGCGCTGCGGCGCGACCGTTTCACGGTGGCCTTCGTGGCCGAGTTCTCCCGCGGCAAGTCGGAGCTGATCAACGCCATCTTCTTCGCCGATCGAGGCCGGCGGCTGCTCCCCTCCTCGGCAGGGCGGACCACCATGTGTCCCACCGAGATCTTCTTCGATGCCGAGGCGGAGGAGCCCTTCCTCCGGCTCCTGCCCATCGAGAGCCGCCTGGAAGAGACCACCATCGGCGAGCACAAACGCCACCCCGAGCACTGGAACCACATCACCCTGGACACCGAGGATCCCGACCAGATGGAGTCGGCCCTGGCGGAGATCGTGCGCACCAAGGAGGTGGAGCGTGACCGGGCCCGTCAGCTCGGCCTCTACTCCCGCGAGATGCACGAGGAGCTGCACCCCGGCGATCCCGAACCGGAGAGGGTGGAGATCCCCGTCTGGCGCCATGCGCTGATCAACTTCCCCCACCCCCTGTTGCGCCAGGGGCTGGTGATTCTCGACACTCCCGGTCTCAATGCCCTCGGCAACGAACCGGAGCTGACCATGAGCATGCTCCCCTCGGCGCAGGCACTGCTGTTCGTTCTCGCCGCCGATACGGGGGTGACCCAGAGCGACCTCACACTCTGGCACCACCATCTGAAACGATTCCGGAAGAGGGAGGGGGGGAGCGGCTGTATCCTGGTCACCCTCAACAAGGTGGACACCCTGTGGGACGACCTCAAGGACGACGAGGCGATCGAGGCGATGCTGGCCAGGCAGGTGGAGGAGACGGCGAAGACTCTCGAGATCGAACCCCGGCAGGTGTTCCCCGTTTCGGCACAGAAGGCGCTGGTGGGGCGGATCCGCAACGACCCGTCGCTCCACCACTTCAGCCGCATCGCCTCCCTCGAACGCCACCTCTCCGAGGAGGTGCTGCCGCACCGGGAGACCCTGTTGCGCGAGATGATCCTCGGTCACGTGCGGGGGCTCATCGATACCGCACGCAATACCCTGGAGAGCCGCAGGAACACCACCCGCCACCAGCTCGGCGAACTGCGCATGCTGAGTGGTCGCAACTCGGAGCTGATCCATCAACTGATCGCCAGGGCCCGCCGTGAGCAGAGTCTATACCAGAGGAACATCGAAGGCTTCCAGGCCAGCCGGCGTCTGCTGCGCCAGCGCGCCCGGCTCATGCGCGAGAACCTCAGCCTCGAGGGGATCGACCGCCTGATCCGCGAGACCCGGGAGGCGATGGCCGGAAGCTGGACCACGGTCGGCCTGAAGAGGGGTATGCAGAGCTTCTTCGACTCGGTGCTCTTCACCATGGAGCAGGTGGCCGCCGAGGCGGAGGAGACCCGCCAACTGGTGAATGCCATCTATCGCAAGTTCGAGACCGAGCACGGCCTCAAGGCGACCCCTCCGGAAGGGTTTCCCATCGACCGCTACTACCGGCGCATGCAGGCACTCTACGAAGAGGGAGAGGCGTTCCGGCGCAGCCCGGTGACCACCATGACCGAGCAGAACTTCGTCATCAAGAAGTTCTTCATCAACATGGTGAGCAATGCACGCGACGTCCTCTTCCAGGCGAACCGGGCCATGGACAAGTGGCTCGCCGAAGTGCTCAACCCTCTCGTCTCCCAGATCAAGCAGCATCGGACCGCGATGGAAAAGCGCCTGCAGACGCTCAGGTCGATCTCGGAATCACGGGACACCCTGAGACAGCGCCTCGAGGAACTGGAGAGGGAGTTCGAGATGCTGGGCGCCGAACTCGAGCACCTCGATGCGATCGAGCAGCGTCTGCTCGCCACGCCCTCCTCCGAGCGCATCGCCGCCGCCTGATCCCGCGATCCACGACAGGAGAGACGGGCACCGGAAGCCGAAGGTGCGATCTCCGGCTTCCTCACGTTTTCGATGACCAGCCCGTCGGACTTCAAGCGGAAGGTCACTCTGCCCCGCGGAAAGCACCAATACCTGACGGCCTGTCAAAGACCGACAGGCTGCCAGTGCCGCAGACGGCACGCATGAGGCACGCTCCAATCCCTTGGGGATGCCCGATGCGTGGCGCCTGCATCAGGGTACTCGCCACCCGCCACCGCGCCAGTCCGCCCACAGGTCCCTGTCCCATACCGGGGAGATCCTGCTATATTTGATTCAGGGGCGGGCCGGGTACCCCACCCCGAGGTCTCGGCAACGAGAGACCGGCTGCGATCGGATGGAACCCTTCGGCATCGCTCATGCCTCTTCGCGCCGCGCGCAATGCAATCCGCGATGCGGGGCCGGAGGAGACAGCATCGAGCCTGCCGGAACGACAGTTCCCGATGATTCGACAATCAACAATGCCAAGAGCATCAGGAGCCCGTCCGGAGAGCTGCGATCCGCACGGGGAGCGGTTGGGCGCGAGACGGGAGTACTGTCCGGCATCGGACACTGCGGTCGCATCGAAGAGGTTCACCAACGGCCGGTGGTCTGCGTCGAACCCCTCCCGACAGGTATCCGCACCGATTCCCAAGAGGAGGTCAATCATGAAACATCACCCGCTGCACATCCCCATGCTGTCTGCATTCGTACTCTCTTTCGCCACGCTGCTCCTCTCTCCCGCTGCGAAGGCCGAACAGTTCGTTCAGCTCGGTGATTACGTGGTCCATTACAACGCCCTTCCCACCACCTTCCTCGCGCCCCAGGTGGCCCAGGAGTACGGAATCCGGCGCAGCAAGTCCCGCGGAATGCTGAACCTCTCCGTGCAGAAGAAGGAGAATGGCAAGACGCACTCGGTGACCGCGGAGATCTCCGCCACCGCCACCAACCTCTCCGGACAGTTGAAGAGGATCCTGTTGCATCCGGTCCGCGAAAGCGATGTCATCTACTACATCGGCACCATGCCCATCTCACCCGGGGAGGTACTCAACTTCGACATCACCGTTCATCTCCCCGACACCGACGAGCCCCTGCGCATCAATTTCCAGCACCGCTTCTGATCACTCCCGGCCGATGCGGGGCTCGCCCCGGTCGCGTCCCCCGGGAGGGCCTTCCCGCCTCTCGGGGCAGAGTGACCTTCAGCTTGAAGTCGGACAGGCTGCTGGCCTCCTTGAAAACGGCGGTGCATCCATGCACCGCGGCACAGGCCGTCGAAAAACGGTGTCTTTCAACAGCCTGCCACGGCATGGAGAGCACTCACGCCGGTGGGCCGGACACCGCGCCGGCCAGGGCGAGCGTTCGCCACAGGGTCCAGAGTCCGAACAGGATCACCACCCCGCCGGCCAGGTGGCGAACGATGGGCCTGGTGATCGCTTCGCGCAGGTGTCCGGCCACCATCCCCATGCCTACCATCACCGGCAGGGTACCGACCCCGAAGGAGAACAACAGAAGGGCGCCTTCGACTGCACCGCCGGCAGCCAGACTCCAGACGAGCATCGAATAGACGAGACCACAGGGGATCCATCCCCAGACCACTCCCAGCAGCAGCGCCTGCAGCGGAGAACGGACGGGAAGCAGACGCGAGCCGAGCGGCTGGATTCTCCGCCATAGAACCCCCCCCAACTCCTCCACCCGCCGCAGCCCCGACCACCATCCACCGAGATAGAGACCGAGCACCACCATGAAGAGAGCGGCAGCCAACCCCAGCAGCCACTGTCCCCTCTGTACCGCAACCATCTCTCCGAAGGCGGCACCGGCGAAACCGGAAAGGGCTCCCGCAACCGTATAACTGAGGATTCGACCGCCGTTGTAGGCAAGCACGAAAAGCCCGGAACCGTGACGCTTCGCATCGGAGCCGAGTGTCAGCGCAGTGGTAATGCCACCACACATTCCCACACAGTGGACGCCGCCGAGCAGACCGGCGATCAAGGCGGCAAGGAGAGAGGTTTCATCACTCATCGTTCATCGGTCTAACGACCACGTCTCCGTATGTTCAGGAAACTCTGAACAATTCATCCCTGAATTGTCAGAGTACGGGAGCCGAAAAACGCGGTTTTCGGCTCCCTTGCAAAATCAATCACCTGCGGTGATTGATTTTGGCGGCACATCCCTGTGCCGCAGGAATCTCTGAAAAAATCAGAGATTCCTTCAGACAATCCGGGCATGCCCGCGGCGGGGCATGGAGAGACCACCGCGGTCATTCTACCGCAAGCTCCTCCCCCGTCCTCGAAGCGTCGTGATCGATCCAGCGCTCCGGAGGGCGATGAGAGAGCTTCACTCGTCGCCGGATCCGAAAAGTGCCCTTTATCGTGAGGTAAACGGATTCCGCACGAAACGATGGTTTCCAGTGCCGCCGTTCGGCACGAAAGAGACCGGGACGGACCTGCCACTTCGCGGCAAGTAACGGAATTCATTGGGCCACCCCTTACTGGTCGCAGGACGTTATGCTATCTTATTAACCCGATTTCCAAACCGATTTCATCAGGAGCTGAGAATGGCAATCCGAAAAAAGGCATCCGCCAAGAAAAAGACCGCAGCCAAAAAGAAGGCTGCAACCACCACCCCGAAGGTCACCGCGATTCGCGAACCCTACAGCAAGACCCAGATCATTGCAGAACTCGCGGAGAAGACCGGCCTCAGCCGCAAGGAGGTGACCTCGGTTCTCGACGAACTGGGGGTACTGATCAACCGTCACATCAAGAAGCGTTCCGCCGGCACCTTCACCCTGCCGGGAATGTTCAAGATCGTCACCGTGAAGAAACCTGCACGCAAGGCGCGCAAGATGATCTCTCCCTTCACCGGTGAGGAGATCATGGTCAAGGCGAAGCCGGCAACCACTGTGGTCAAGGTGCGACCCCTGAAGAAACTGAAGGAGATGGCGCTGAGCTGAATCGCCGTATCCCGACAGCGGCGGGTCCTTCTTGCGAGAAGGATCCGCCGCTCCCCACTCCATGATCCCCCCATCCCGGACAGAGAAGGGAAGCAGACACCAAACGGCGATCTCGACCCTTTTCTGGGTCATGGGCGCGCTGATCGTCTACGTCTCCCTCTACCCTTTCGAATTCCGGCTTGCCGCCCAGCCAGGTGTCTGGCGGAGATTTCTCGAGACCACTTTTCATCTCACCAGTCGGGGAGACATTCTCAGCAACGTCATCCTCTTCGTTCCCCTGGGAATACTCGGCCGACTGGCGGAGAGGAACCGACCCTCCCTGCCTCTTTCCCTGGCGGCACTGATGATCGCCATCGCCGTGCAGGTGGCGCAGATCTATCTACCTTCCCGGGACGCCAATCTGCAGGACGTGGGATGGAACGTGGCGGGATACACCATCGGCCTCCTGGTCGGCACTCTGCTTGCCCACCGTTTTCAGGCGATGGAGGGGGGGATGGTACGGCGCGGAGACCCGTTCGTAATTCTGCTGGTCGCGCTCTGGTTCGGCTGGCAGTTGAGCCCTTTCGTTCCGAGCCTCGATCTCCAGCTCGTCAAGAACAGTCTCAAACCGGTGCTGTACACTCCGTGGCAGTGGCACCGCCTGCTCTATCATACGGTCCTGTGGCTCGTCCTGATACGGCTGTTGCACGAACTCTTTCCCGGCAAGCCTCTCTTGGGGAAGCTTCTCCCGGTCGCCGCCAGTGTCTTCTCCATGAAGCTGATCATCGTCAACAATCTGCTCTCCCCCCACTCCCTGGGCGGACTCTTGCTGGCCATCGCCGTCTGGTTTTCGGGCCTGCAGCGACTTCGTAACCGGGACAGCGTGCTGGTGCTGCTGCTGATCACCGCCTTCCTCGTCTCCGGCCTCGAGCCCTTCCGCCTGCGACCGCAGCCGGAACCATTGCAGTGGCTTCCCTTCTACTCCTTTCTCCAGCATCTCACGCTCTTCAACGTCGCCGTGCTGCTCGAGAAGCTGTTCCTGTTCGGCGCGCTCATCTGGATCGCCCAGCGGGAGGGAGGCAGCCGCCGCTTCGCGGTGACGCTCGCCATCGTCCTGGCCGCTTCGGTGGAGGCATTGCAGACCCTGTTCGTGGGACACACACCGGAGATCACCGACCCCTTGCTGGCCACCATCATGGGTGCCTTCGATCGAGCGGTATCCCGCTCCTGGTCGGTACCCGGGTGACGGCAGAGAGGTGAGCGCGGCCTCTTCCCTGGACGAGAAACCGTATCGCCCCATTCCGGCCTGGCAGGCTGTCAGAGGATCCCGCACCCGGGACCCGCGAAGGTTCTCTAACAGGATGTTGAAAAAGGCCGTCCTGGCCTTTTTCAACGCCGGAAGCCGAAAATGCGATTTCCGGCTTCCTCACGTTTTCAATGAGGCCAGCAGCCGGTCGGACTTTGACAGGC
>JALTLT010000076.1 GCA_027001815.1 Gammaproteobacteria bacterium
GGAATTGCCCGATGCGCTTTGTTCCCGCTGCGCGGGAATCGCCCGATGCGCTGCGCTTATCGGGCCTACGGTACCTGCGGAGTTGGGAGGGAAATCCACCCGTTGCACTCCCGTTTCCCGTAGGCCGGATAAGCCGCCCCGCGGCGCATCCGGCAATTGCCGCCGCAGGCGGCACGTCCCCTCTCAGCCGATGAGCGTCTCCATCTCCTCCAGGGCGGCGTCCACCCCCTCCTCCTTCTTCACCACTTCCAGGGCGGAGCGCAGGGCCTCCACCCCCTCGGTGGCGACGCCGTCGATCACCATCACGTAGATGGGGCTCTCCTCGTCCCCCGCCACGCTGCTCTCCAGATCGACGATGTTGAGCCCCGCCTCCGCCAGGGCGCCGGTGACGTGGGCGACGATGCCGGCACGGTCGGCGCCGAACACCCGGATGCGCACATCGGGCACCGTGTGTTCGTGGAGGCGCCCCTCCACCCGGTCGATGTGGCAGTGCAGACCGAGGGAGTCCACCACCGGCTCCACCAGGACCGCCAGCTCCCGCTCACGGCCGGCGAACTGCACCATCATCATGATGGTGAAGCTGCCCCCGAGCCGCATCATGGAAGCCTCGCCCAGATTGCAGCCCCCCTCGAAGAGGGCGTGGGTGAGCTTCGCCACGATACCGGGCCGGTCCTCCCCCACCACCGTCATCATGTACCAGTCCGACATGCCCCTCCTCCTTCAATGCAGTGTGGCATGAGCCAGGTAGATCACCAGTATACCCGCGCCGATCAGGCCGAGCTGGGTGAGGGTCTCACGCGGGCGGGTCCGCTCGTGGAGCCCCGGGATCAGGTCGGCCACGGCGATGTAGATGAAGCTGGCCGCCGCCACCGCCAGCACGTAGGGGAGCAGGCGGGTCGCCTCGCCGAGCCCCAGGTAGCCCACCACCCCGCCGACCACCGTCACCAGGCCCGAGACCAGGTTCCAGGCCAGCGCCCGCCCGCGCCCCATGCCGCCGTGGAGAAGGATGGCGAAGTCCCCCAGCTCCTGGGGAATCTCGTGGGCGGCCACCGCCAGGGCGGTCACCACTCCCAGGTGGAAGTCGGTGAGGAAGGCGGCGGCGATCAGCACCCCGTCGACGAAGTTGTGGATGCCGTCACCGATCAGAATCAGGGTGGCCGCCGACTCCCTCCGCCCGTGATGGGCATGGGGGGTGTGGGCGACGCAGTGGTCAGAGTGGCAGTGGCGCCAGAGGACCATTTTCTCGAGGACGAAGAAGAGCAGCAGGCCACCGAGCACGGTGAGAGTGACCGGATGGCTGTCGGTGATCCCCGGCGCCTCGAGGGCGTGGGGCAGCAGGCCGATGAAGGCGGCCCCCAGCAGGGCACCGACGGCGAAACTGACCAGGTGGGGTACCACCGGCCGGCTGTGCCGCTCCGGCAGCAGCAGGAACAGTGCCGCCACCAGCACGCTCAGCAGGCCGCCGGCGAGGCAGAAGAGGATGATCCAGACAAGCAGGCTCATGGGAAGAAGGGGGCTCCACAGCCGCCACCCCGTGGCGGTAAATGGGACATCATACTATGATTAACCCGGCAAGGGCTTACATTACATTCAGCCACAGCCAGCGCTTTCACAGCGAGGCGGACAGGCGCCGCCGCAGTCATTCTGCGGCAAGCCTGGCCAACATAGCTGTGGGAGCGCTGGCTGCGGCCCACTCAATTTTATT
>JALTLT010000077.1 GCA_027001815.1 Gammaproteobacteria bacterium
CCCTGCGACCCCTCAGGCGCCCCATCTCCATCCTGCGCGCCCACCACCTTGAAAAGAACCTCGATCCACTCCTTGGCCGGGTGGGCGCGCAGGATGGAGATGGGGCGCCTGAGGGGTCGCAGGGGGTGGCAGCGGAGGTGGACGAAACTGCCGGGGCGGGCGTGCCCGGCGCAGCGGGGCGCCTCCAGTCGCAGCACATACTGTCCGCCGGGCCACTCCTGGCGATCGAGGATCTCCGCCTCCTCCAGGAAGATGGTGTCACGATGGGGCCTCTCCATCTCTCTTCTCCTCGACAGCCGGTTCAGATCCTCGTCACCGTCCCCGCCATACGGGCGAGGAAGGCGGTCCTGGCGGAGAGCTCCACCGAGCAGCTCCACTTGTAGGCGAGGTCCATCTCCTCTCCCTGACAGTAGACGCCGTGGCCCCTCACCACGCAGACACGATGTTCCGCCAGCACCTCGGCCACCCGTGCAGGAGCCTCCTCCACGTAGCGGGAGAGGTCCAGATCGATCACCGGGACCCGCGGAAAGTAGTACTGCCCCTCGAAATCGGCCGGAAAGAAGTCGTCGCCGTCGAGGGTCAGGGCGACCACGTGGGGGCCGTGGCTGTGGAACACCGCACCGGCAGTGGGGTTGGCCCGGTACACCGCCAGGTGGAGCGGCGTGTCCAGGGAGCCGCCGGCAGGGATCGGCCCCTCCAGGGGGACCCGCAGGAGCCGCTCCGGCCGCAGGGTGTCGGCACAGGCGCCGGTGGGGGTGATCCAGATGGCGTCGCCGTCCCGGACCGAGACGTTGCCGCTGTGGGAGTCGTTGACCCCGTGGGTGCGCAGCAGCCGGTAGTAGCGGACGAGTTCGTGGGTGAGTGCCATGGGTGCGCCTTCCTGGAGAGCGGACCCACCTTAGCCAACCTGGGGGGAAGATTCAACAGCCTGCTGTTATTAACCCGGCAAGGGTTTACATTATATTCAGCGCTTTGGATTTGCGTCGGAGCAAGGCGCGGTGCGCAGGCAAGGGTTGTTCCCTTGGCAAGCGCCGCAACACCGAGCCGGCGCAAATCCAAAGCGCCCAACCTATTGTAAGGAATCTCTGATTTATTCAGAGATTCCGAAAATAAAATTGAGTGGGCCGCAGCCAGCGCTCCCACAGCCATGTTGGCCAGGCTTGCCGCAGAATGACTGCGGCGGCGCCTGTCCGCCTCGCTGTGAAAGCGCTGGCTGTGGCTGAATGTAATGTAAACCCTTGACGGGTTAATAGTTGCCTCCGGTACCGTCGTCGGGCGGCAACCCGGAAAGATTGGAGCGCCGGCAGCGGGCCGAAAGGCCCCCTTTCCTGCTGGATGGACTTCAGACGTCCCGTTTCGCGATCCGCAACTCCTCCCGTGCCGTCCACACCACCCGCATGGCGGAACGGAACAGGAAGAAGGCCAGCCCCGCCGCGATCGCCAGGTCGGGCCAGCGGGAGTCGGTGAGGGAGACCGCGAAGGCACCGGCCAGCACCGAGAGGTTGGAGACGATGTCGTTGCGGGAACACTCCCATACCGAACTCATGTTGATGTCGTCGTGGCGATGGCGGGTGAGCAGCCAGAGACAGGCCAGGTTGGCGGCGAGACCCACCACCGCGAAGGTCCCCATCACATCGTACTGCGGCATCGCCGGCTCGACGACGATCCGGTAGAGGATCTGGCCCACCACCGCCAGCGCGCCGAGCAGGATCAGCCCCCCCTTGACGAGCGCCACCCGTGCCTTGACTGCCGTCCCGCGGCCCACCGCATAGAGGCTGATGGCATAGGTGAAGGCGTCACCCAGGTTGTCGAGGCTGTCGGCCAGCAGCGCCGTCGAGCGGGCGGAGATGGCCGCCGCGGCGATCACCAGGAACATCACGGCGTTGATCCACAACACCCGTCGGAGAGTGGTGCGCTGTCGGGCCTGAAGGGGATCGAGGCTGCAACTGCCTCCGCAGCATCCGGCCATCACGGGGCTCCGTCGTTGAGGATCATTCGGCGTACTCGATGCCGGTGGCGAGACGGCGGTCCTGGCCCAGTTCGAGCCAGCGGTACCCGGGCGGCCGGTCGTCGAGCTGGAACTCCCGCTGGTTGGGGCGGAACTGCAGCCAGGTGGCCGGGCTGGCCAGCAGCCGGAGCCCGCCCCGTTCCTCGTCCCAGGGCTGGTGGACATGACCGGCGACGATCGCCTCGACCTGCGGGAAGGGGGCGATGCATTCGAGCAGGTCCCGGTGACCGGAGAGGGCGATGGCGTCGAGCCAGGCGCTGCCCACCGCGAAGGGAGGATGATGGATCACCAGCAGGGCGGGTTGCCGATGGCGGGTGAGGAGTACCCGCAACCACTCCAGTTGGGGGGCGTCCAGCGCCCCTTCGATGCGGCCGGTCATCCGGCTCTCCAGCAGGATCACCTGCCATGCATCGCCCAGCAGCAGATGTCGTGCGAGTGGTTGGCCGTGAGCCGCGAGGCGCTCCCGCAGCGGCCACGGCAGGTCGTGGTTGCCGGCCACCGCCACCGTCGGCCGGAAGGCGAGGGTGCGGAGCAACAGGTCGTAGCTCTCGCGCCGACCATCGTGGGCCAGATCGCCCGTGGCCAGGATCAGGTGGGGAGGCCAGTGGTTCCGGCGGGCGTGGGCGATGGCCCTCTCCAGGCGCGCCAGTGGCCGGGCACCGCGCCGTTCCCCTCCCGGTTCGGCCAGGAGGTGGGTGTCGGTAATCTGCAGCACTCGCCAGGGCCCGCCCCCTTCGGGCGGGGCGATGCGGAAGGTGAAGGGGCTCTCTGCCATCTTCTCTCAGTGTTCCGGTGGCGGGCAGGGGCAGATCTTGCCCACCCGCCAGAAGATGAAGTCGTTGAAGCCGTACTGCTCTCCCGGTGCGTAACCGCTTCCCCGAGGGCCGTAGGCGATGCCGACGGTGCATACGCTCTCGCTCGCCCGCTCCACCGGATCCCCCTCGTAGTGGGGGCGTACCGCCAGCTCGGACACCGCTACACCTTCGATGGAGAGGGGTTCTTCCGTGCGCAGGATGTAGTACTTGCTGCCCTCCGGGCCGTAGACCACCCCGACGCCCTCCACCTTCACGGCGTTGGGTACCGGATCGTTCTCGACGTCGTAGATCTCGAGAATGTGCTGTTTCTCTTCTGTCATGCCGAACCCTCCTGCTCTGCAATGCGAAGGGGGACTCCATGGTGCCCCTGCGCCGGCTCCGGCGCCCCGGAGCCGTGGACGGTCGTCCGTGAACCCTCCCATCCGGCGACAGGTCTACTCCTGCAGATCTAGAATGAAGATCTTGGAGTTGCGCCGCCAGTTGTAGAGCTGCCGGCGGCGGACCGGCAGATCCTCGATGCGGCCAGGCTCGAAGCCGCGCTCCCGGAACCAGTGGGCGGTGCGGGTGGTGAGAACGAAGAGGCGGCGGATGCCCTCCTCGCGAGCGCAACGCAGGATGTGCTCCAGCAGCAGGTCGCCCCGCCTGCCGCGGCGGTACTCGGGATGGACCACCAGGCAGGCCAGCTCCGCCACCCGCTCCTCCGGAAAGGGGTAGAGGGCCGCGCAGCCGATCACCATGCCGTCGCGTTCGAGCACCACGAAATGGCCGATCTCCATCTCCAGCCGCTCCCGGGAGCGGCTGGAGATGGAGATCGGCCATTTCGTGGTGCTCGAACGCGACGGCATGGTGATCGGCTGCGCGGCCCTCTACCCCTTTCCGGAGGAGCGGGTGGCGGAGCTGGCCTGCCTGGTGGTCCATCCCGAGTACCGCCGCGGCAGGCGGGGCGACCTGCTGCTGGAGCACATCCTGCGTTGCGCTCGCGAGGAGGGCATCCGCCGCCTCTTCGTTCTCACCACCCGCACCGCCCACTGGTTCCGGGAGCGCGGCTTCGAGCCTGGCCGCATCGAGGATCTGCCGGTCCGCCGCCGGCAGCTCTACAACTGGCGGCGCAACTCCAAGATCTTCATTCTAGATCTGCAGGAGTAGACCTGTCGCCGGATGGGAGGGTTCACGGACGACCGTCCACGGCTCCGGGGCGCCGGAGCCGGCGCAGGGGCACCATGGAGTCCCCCTTCGCATTGCAGAGCAGGAGGGTTCGGCATGACAGAAGAGAAACAGCACATTCTCGAGATCTACGACGTCGAGAACGATCCGGTACCCAACGCCGTGAAGGTGGAGGGCGTCGGGGTGGTCTACGGCCCGGAGGGCAGCAAGTACTACATCCTGCGCACGGAAGAACCCCTCTCCATCGAAGGTGTAGCGGTGTCCGAGCTGGCGGTACGCCCCCACTACGAGGGGGATCCGGTGGAGCGGGCGAGCGAGAGCGTATGCACCGTCGGCATCGCCTACGGCCCTCGGGGAAGCGGTTACGCACCGGGAGAGCAGTACGGCTTCAACGACTTCATCTTCTGGCGGGTGGGCAAGATCTGCCCCTGCCCGCCACCGGAACACTGAGAGAAGATGGCAGAGAGCCCCTTCACCTTCCGCATCGCCCCGCCCGAAGGGGGCGGGCCCTGGCGAGTGCTGCAGATTACCGACACCCACCTCCTGGCCGAACCGGGAGGGGAACGGCGCGGTGCCCGGCCACTGGCGCGCCTGGAGAGGGCCATCGCCCACGCCCGCCGGAACCACTGGCCTCCCCACCTGATCCTGGCCACGGGCGATCTGGCCCACGATGGTCGGCGCGAGAGCTACGACCTGTTGCTCCGCACCCTCGCCTTCCGGCCGACGGTGGCGGTGGCCGGCAACCACGACCTGCCGTGGCCGCTGCGGGAGCGCCTCGCGGCTCACGGCCAACCACTCGCACGACATCTGCTGCTGGGCGATGCATGGCAGGTGATCCTGCTGGAGAGCCGGATGACCGGCCGCATCGAAGGGGCGCTGGACGCCCCCCAACTGGAGTGGTTGCGGGTACTCCTCACCCGCCATCGGCAACCCGCCCTGCTGGTGATCCATCATCCTCCCTTCGCGGTGGGCAGCGCCTGGCTCGACGCCATCGCCCTCTCCGGTCACCGGGACCTGCTCGAATGCATCGCCCCCTTCCCGCAGGTCGAGGCGATCGTCGCCGGTCATGTCCACCAGCCCTGGGACGAGGAACGGGGCGGGCTCCGGCTGCTGGCCAGCCCGGCCACCTGGCTGCAGTTCCGCCCCAACCAGCGGGAGTTCCAGCTCGACGACCGGCCGCCCGGGTACCGCTGGCTCGAACTGGGCCAGGACCGCCGTCTCGCCACCGGCATCGAGTACGCCGAATGATCCTCAACGACGGAGCCCCGTGATGGCCGGATGCTGCGGAGGCAGTTGCAGCCTCGATCCCCTTCAGGCCCGACAGCGCACCACTCTCCGACGGGTGTTGTGGATCAACGCCGTGATGTTCCTGGTGATCGCCGCGGCGGCCATCTCCGCCCGCTCGACGGCGCTGCTGGCCGACAGCCTCGACAACCTGGGTGACGCCTTCACCTATGCCATCAGCCTCTATGCGGTGGGCCGCGGGACGGCAGTCAAGGCACGGGTGGCGCTCGTCAAGGGGGGGCTGATCCTGCTCGGCGCGCTGGCGGTGGTGGGCCAGATCCTCTACCGGATCGTCGTCGAGCCGGCGATGCCGCAGTACGATGTGATGGGGACCTTCGCGGTGGTGGGTCTCGCCGCCAACCTGGCCTGTCTCTGGCTGCTCACCCGCCATCGCCACGACGACATCAACATGAGTTCGGTATGGGAGTGTTCCCGCAACGACATCGTCTCCAACCTCTCGGTGCTGGCCGGTGCCTTCGCGGTCTCCCTCACCGACTCCCGCTGGCCCGACCTGGCGATCGCGGCGGGGCTGGCCTTCTTCCTGTTCCGTTCCGCCATGCGGGTGGTGTGGACGGCACGGGAGGAGTTGCGGATCGCGAAACGGGACGTCTGAAGTCCATCCAGCAGGAAAGGGGGCCTTTCGGCCCGCTGCCGGCGCTCCAATCTTTCCGGGTTGCCGCCCGACGACGGTACCGGAGGCAACTATTAACCCGTCAAGGGTTTACATTACATTCAGCCACAGCCAGCGCTTTCACAGCGAGGCGGACAGGCGCCGCCGCAGTCATTCTGCGGCAAGCCTGGCCAACATGGCTGTGGGAGCGCTGGCTGCGGCCCACTCAATTTTATTTTCGGAATCTCTGAATAAATCAGAGATTCCTTACAATAGGTTGGGCGCTTTGGATTTGCGCCGGCTCGGTGTTGCGGCGCTTGCCAAGGGAACAACCCTTGCCTGCGCACCGCGCCTTGCTCCGACGCAAATCCAAAGCGCTGAATATAATGTAAACCCTTGCCGGGTTAATAACAGCAGGCTGTTGAATCTTCCCCCCAGGTTGGCTAAGGTGGGTCCGCTCTCCAGGAAGGCGCACCCATGGCACTCACCCACGAACTCGTCCGCTACTACCGGCTGCTGCGCACCCACGGGGTCAACGACTCCCACAGCGGCAACGTCTCGGTCCGGGACGGCGACGCCATCTGGATCACCCCCACCGGCGCCTGTGCCGACACCCTGCGGCCGGAGCGGCTCCTGCGGGTCCCCCTGGAGGGGCCGATCCCTGCCGGCGGCTCCCTGGACACGCCGCTCCACCTGGCGGTGTACCGGGCCAACCCCACTGCCGGTGCGGTGTTCCACAGCCACGGCCCCCACGTGGTCGCCCTGACCCTCGACGGCGACGACTTCTTTCCGGCCGATTTCGAGGGGCAGTACTACTTTCCGCGGGTCCCGGTGATCGATCTGGACCTCTCCCGCTACGTGGAGGAGGCTCCTGCACGGGTGGCCGAGGTGCTGGCGGAACATCGTGTCTGCGTGGTGAGGGGCCACGGCGTCTACTGTCAGGGAGAGGAGATGGACCTCGCCTACAAGTGGAGCTGCTCGGTGGAGCTCTCCGCCAGGACCGCCTTCCTCGCCCGTATGGCGGGGACGGTGACGAGGATCTGAACCGGCTGTCGAGGAGAAGAGAGATGGAGAGGCCCCATCGTGACACCATCTTCCTGGAGGAGGCGGAGATCCTCGATCGCCAGGAGTGGCCCGGCGGACAGTATGTGCTGCGACTGGAGGCGCCCCGCTGCGCCGGGCACGCCCGCCCCGGCAGTTTCGTCCACCTCCGCTGCCACCCCCTGCGACCCCTCAGGCGCCCCATCTCCATCCTGCGCGCCCACCCGGCCAAGGAGTGGATCGAGGTTCTTTTCAAGGTGGTGGGCGCGCAGGATGGAGATGGGGCGCCTGAGGGGTCGCAGGG
>JALTLT010000078.1 GCA_027001815.1 Gammaproteobacteria bacterium
CCGCCTGGGGCAGCGGCGCCGGAGGAGGAAGACGGCAAGTTCAAGGTCCCGTCATTGCGCAACGTCGCCGTCACTGCCCCCTACATGCACAACGGGGTCTTCACTACCCTGCGCCAGGTGGTCCAGTTCTACAACATGCGAGACGTGGATCCGGATCGCTGGGGGCCGCCGGAGGTGGCAGCGACGGTGAACGGCGACGAGTTGGGGAATCTGGGACTCACCGAGCAGGAGGTGGACGACATCGTGGCCTTTCTCGGCACACTCACCGACGGGTACACGCCCTGATCGGGCACAGCTCTCCATTTTCGAGGACCTTCCGCGGGGGGGCGGTCATCCGCCCCGCTCCATGTGGCCCGTGCCGGCCGCGATGCCGGGTACCGGCACGCGCGCCCGGCAACGAGCGTCACTGCGGACGTGGTGGCTCGCGCATCAGATCGGTGGGGGCGAAACAGAGATAGGCGAGTCCGATCACCGTGGTAACGACCGGGAGGAGAGGATGGGCCAGGGCCCCGAAATTGTTGAGGAGCTGCCAGGCGATCAGGGTTGTCCAGCCGGGCAGGCCGGTGTCCCGCAGTCGCTTGGCGGTCAGATTGGCCTGGGTCCAGAAGAAGATCAGGCCCACCACGGCGAGGATCAGCAGACTCGCCATGGGAAGCTGGAGCATCGCATCCAGGATCGGGCCCGCCTCGCCCCGCGCCGATGCCTCCTCCAGCGAGCCGGCCATCCAGGTGGACATCCAGGGCAGGGCGAAGACCATGGAGACCATCAGCACGATGTGAATCAAGAGGATGTAGATCAGATAGGGAAGCCGGGCAACCCTGCCTTCGAGGACGTCGCCGAACAGCATGCGCAGATATTTCATGTCTCGTTCTCCGGGAAACGGGGCTCGCCGCGATTCCCTCACTCCAGTGAGAGGCCGCATCCGGTGAAGTGCTCGTCATCGACCAGCAACGCCACTTGACGCCCCGCCCCGATACGGGGAATCTCGCAGGGCTGCTTACGGATGATGAGGGTCATGCGACGATCACCGGCCTCCATCCGGTAGACCGTATTCCCCCCATCGTCGATCAGGGGATGACTCAGCGGCAGGCGCAGCCGTTCCCCACCCCGCACGAGGGTGGCAGAGCGCCGGGTACGCAGCTCCAGGGTCCAGGGGTCGGAGCCCGGACCCACCGCGCGGAAGTCCACACCGTCCAGACGTGCGGCTGCCCAGCGTGCCCGGTAGGGGTCGTTGGTGCACCCCTCGAACCGCCCCTCGGGGCCGTTCAGCTCGATCCTCTCCCCGCCGAGACGCAGACTCCACTCTCCGGCAATGTAGCGATCCCCGCCATCGGGATCACGTACCAGGCGGACGGCATCGGCGGGCCACATCACCCACGCCACCTCGCCCTCCACCCGCACGGTGAAGGAGAGATCACCGGTACATCGGTAGACACCGGTAAAGGCGCTCTCCGCGAAAGAGGAAGACGCGAGTGCCGCCAGAAGCATGGTAAGCAGGGTGTTGCGAAACATGAAACCTCCTGAAATCGCCTGCGAGCGGAGGGGACATTGTGCCATCACCACCGCAAGATATCCTAACAGGATGTTGAAAAAGGCCGTCCTGGCCTTTTTCAACGCCGGAAGCCGAAAATGCGATTTCCGGCTTCCTCACGTTTTCAATGATCTTTCGTCATTGAAAACGGCGGTGCATCCCTGCACCGCG
>JALTLT010000079.1 GCA_027001815.1 Gammaproteobacteria bacterium
CTGCCGCCTGAGGGGGCTCAATCACCCCGCCCCTTCAGGCTCATTTCCGGATTGGAAAGGACTGGGGGCGCCCTCTCCGCACGGTTTCACAGCAGACCCCGCTCCGCCAGGGAGGCCATCTCCCCGTCACCCACCACGATGTGGTCCAGCACCCGTACGTCCACCAGCGCGAGCGACTCCTTCAGCCGACGGGTGATGCGGGTGTCGGCGCTGCTCGGTTCCGCCACTCCCGAGGGGTGGTTGTGGGCCAGGATCAGGGCCGCGGCGTTGTGAGCCAGGGCCCGCTTCACCACCTCCCGGGGATGGACGGTGGCCCCGTCGATGGTGCCGCGGAAGAGGGTCTCGAAGGCGATGACCCGGTGCCGGTTGTCGAGGAAGATGCAGGCGAACAGCTCATGGGGATGGTGGCGGAGCTGGGCGGAGAGGAAGCGGCGGGTCTGTTCGGGCGATTCCAGGGCGTCTCCCCGGCGAAGGGTGGCGTCGAGATAGCGGCGCCCCATCTCCAGCACCGCCTGGAGCTGGGCGTATTTCGCCTGGCCGAGCCCGGGGGTGGCGCAGAGCGTCTCCCGGTCCGCCTCGAAGAGACCCCGCAGACCCTCGAATCGCGTCAGCAGCCGGCGGGCGAGATCCACGGCGGTCTCGCCGCGGATGCCGGTGCGCAGGAAGATGGCCAGCAGTTCGGCATCGGAGAGGGCGCCGGCGCCCCGCTCCAGCAGTTTCTCTCTCGGTCGCTCGGTGGCCGGCCAGTCGCGGATCGCCATCGCTCACCTCCTTGTCTCTCGGTTCAGCCTTCCATGGTGCCTGTCGGTCCGCCACGACTCCTGCCGTGGCGGGGTCATAGGATAGGCCAACCGATGCTCTGTTGCCATCCTCGGCCGGCAGGTGAATTCCACCTGCCCGCCAGCGGCGTTTTCACCCACCTGGACGCGGCGGTTTCTGCTAAACTGGCGCCATGTCGAATCTGGACGGAAAGCGTCTCCTGTTGGGGGTCTCCGGCTCCGTGGCCGCCTACAAGAGTGCCATCCTGGTACGTCTGTTGCGGCAGGCCGGCGCCGAGGTGCAGGTGGTGCTCACCGAGGGGGGCAGTCGTTTCATCGGCGAGGCCACCCTTCAGGCGCTCTCCGGTCGCCCGGTCCGCTCCGATCTCTGGGATGCCGCGGTCGAGGCGGCCATGGGGCACATCGAGCTGGCCCGCTGGGCCGACCTCGTGCTGATCGCGCCGGCCAGCGCCAACCTTCTCTCCGCCCTGGCCCAGGGCCGCGCCGACGACCTGCTCACCACCCTCTGCCTCGCCACCCGGGCGCCGGTGGTGGTGGCGCCCGCCATGAACCGGGCGATGTGGGAGCATCCGGCGACCCGCCGCAACCGCGCCCTGCTGGAGGCCGACGGTGTCACCTTCTGGGGGCCCTCCACCGGACCGCAGGCGTGCGGTGAAGAGGGGGTCGGCCGCATGGAGGCGCCGGAGCAGATCCTGGAACGGCTCGAGCGCCACTTCGCGCCGGGCCCCCTCGCCGGACTCAGACTCCTGGTGACCGCCGGTCCCACCCGGGAGGCGGTCGATCCGGTGCGTTTCATCGGCAACCGCAGTTCCGGCCGGATGGGCTATGCCGTCGCCCGCGCTGCACGCGAACTGGGGGCGAAGGTGACTCTGGTGAGCGGTCCCGTCTCTCTCCCCACACCGGAGGGGGTGGAGCGGGTCATGGTGGAGAGTGCGCGCCAGATGGAAGGAGAGGTGCTGGCGAGGATCGAGCAGTGTGACATCTTCGTCGCCACCGCCGCGGTGGCGGACTATCGGCCCCGCGAGATCGCGCCACAGAAGATCAAGAAGGGCGAGGAGCGGATGGAACTGGCCCTGGTCCGCAATCCGGACATCCTGGCCGAGGTGGCCTCCCTGCCCGACCCCCCTTTCACCGTGGGATTCGCCGCGGAGAGCGAGGCGCTCGAGGATCATGCCCGACAGAAGCTGCGCAACAAGCGGCTGGACATGATCGCGGCCAACCTGGTGGGGCCTGGGCGAGGCTTCGAGGAGGAGGAGAACAGCCTCAAGATTCTCTGGAACGGTGGAGGGGTGGACCTCCCCCGCGTCCGCAAGGAGCTGCTCGCGCGGCGCCTGCTGGAGATCGTGGCGGAACGTTACCATGAAAAGCAGAAACATAAAGCTCAAGGTGCTTGATCCCCGTATCGGCAGCGACTTTCCACTGCCCCAGTACGCCACTTCCGGTTCGGCAGGGCTCGATCTGCGCGCCTGCCTCGACGAACCGGTGGTGCTGGCGCCGGGGGAGACGCGGCTCGTCCCCACCGGCATCGCCATCCACATCGGCGATCCCTCCCTGGCGGCGATCCTGCTGCCCCGCTCCGGCCTCGGCCACCGGCACGGCATCGTGCTCGGCAATCTGGTGGGGCTGATCGACTCTGACTACCAGGGTGAGGTGATGATCTCCTGCTGGAACCGGGGCCAGGAGTCGTTCACCATCCAGGTGGGCGAACGGCTCGCCCAGATGGTCTTCGTTCCCGTGATTCAGGCCGCCTTCGAGGTGGTCGATAGCTTCGAGGAGAGCGAGCGGGGCGCAGGCGGGTTCGGCCATACCGGCCAGCAGTGAGAGGGGGAGCGACGGCGGCGGGAGACCCGTCTTCCGCCTCCCGGGTCGAGAAAAGGACGACGATGAACTCATTGGACATCCTGTCGATGAGGATGAGGGCAAGGGTGCGGGGAGGGAAACATTGAAAATGCCATCACTCAGGTTGTCCCGTGGGGGTCGTTCCGGCGGTGATGGAGCGGCGCCGCGGGGTCGCAAGATCAGTCTCGAGCGGGCCCTGCTGATCTCGGTGGTCACCGTGGTCGTGGTCCTGCTGCTCACCGGTTTCGCCCTCCACTACCACTACACCAGCCAGATCCGTTTCGCCAGGATCGGCCAGGAACGGGCGAACGCCCACAGCGCAGCCGGGCGCCTGGAGGACATGCTCGCTCACTACCGGGAGGCGGTGGAACTGATCGCCACCGAGCCGGGGGTCGTCGCCCGTTTCCGCTCCCCGGAGGGAGATGTTCTGCGGCTCGAGGCGCAACGGTTGCGACATCTGGTGCCGGCCGCCCAGCGGGTCCTGCTGCTGCGCCGGGGCGAGCTGGAGCCCGATTCCTCCCTCAGTCCACCCTTCTCCTACGCCTGTGTCGATCTGGCCAGCCAGGCCCTGGAAGGGGGGGCGGTGCCCATGGAGGTCCACCGGCCGGGGACCACCGCCGCCCACGTGGATCTGGTCAGGGGCGTGGCGGACCCCGCATCGGGAGAGGTGCTGGGGGTGGTGGTGGTCACCCTGCCGCTGGCCATTCTCCAGCGGACGCTCCGTTCTCTCCGTGCTCCCGCCTATCTCGAACTCCAGCAGAAGACCGAGGGGGGGCGCCTGACGCCCCTGGTACACTTCGGCGACGCCTCCCTGAAGGTGGGGAGCCCCCTCCTCAGCATCGCCGTCAAGGGAACCACCTGGCAATTGAGCTGGTGGCCGGCGGCCAGTGTCGGTGTGGTGATGCAGGAGGCACTGGTCTTCTGGGGCGCCTTCGCCATCGCCGCCACCCTGCTGGCGATCGTCCTCTACCTGCTCTACCGTCTGATCTCCACGGCCCTGCGGCGGGACCAGATCACCATCATCAGTATCCTCAAGGATCTCCAGGAGGGGGCCCTCAACGCCCGAGAGGCGCAGTTGACCAACTGTATCGGGGTCGTCGAACAGATGCAGAGGATGGTCCGTGACCTGACCGTCACGCCGGCCGGCGGGTCGCGTCCCCCCTCGCCGGCCGGCGAGGGGGAGTTCTCCCGGGAGGGCGAGGAGGAGATCCACGACGATCTCGACCTGGAGACCCTTGCGCCGGTTCCCGCCGGCGGAGAGAGGACCGGTGTCGCGGAACTCCCCTCCACCATCTTCCGCGCCTACGATATCCGCGGCATCGTGGGCGAGGGGCTCACCCCCGATGTGGTGCGCATGCTGGGCAGGGCGATCGGCAGTGAAGCGGTGGATCGGGGCGAGAGCCGTATCGTGGTGGGCTACGACTGCCGGCCGGCGGCGGATGAGCTGGCCGAGGCGCTGACCCGCGGCCTGGTGGCCTGCGGTATCGATGTGATCGCCATCGGCCAGGTGCCGACCCCGCTGGTCTGGTTCGCCGCCCAGTACCTGGGGGGCGGATCGGGTGTGATGGTGACGGGCAGCCACAACCCGGTCGGTTACAGCGGCCTGAAGATCATGTTGCGTGGCGAGATGCTGTGTGGTGACCCGCTGCTGGGTCTGCGCGAGCGGCTGCTGGAAGGTCGCCTCCGCAGTGGCAAGGGCGGTGTGCAGACCTCCGACGTGACGCGCAGCTACCTGGAGAGGATCACCGGCGACGTCCGGCTGGAACGGCCCATGAAGGTGGTGGTGGACTGTGGCAACGCGGTTCCCGCCCGGGTGGCCCCCCAGCTCCTCCGGCAGCTCGGTTGCGAGGTGGTCGAACTCTTCTGCGAGGTGGATGGTACCTTCCCCAATCACCATCCCGACCCCTCCCGTCCGGAAAACCTCCTCGCCCTGACCCGGGCGGTCACCGAGGCCGAGGCGGATCTCGGCATCGCCTACGACGGAGACGGCGACCGGCTGGGGGTGGTGGACTCCGAGGGACGGATCATCTGGCCGGACCGGATCCTGATGCTCCTCGCCGAGGACGTGCTGCTCCGGCAGCCGGGCGGCAAGGTGATCTTCGACGTCAAGAGCAGCGCCAACCTGGAACGGGTGATCCGCGAGCATGGTGGCGAACCGCTGATGTGGAAGAGTGGCTACGCTCCCCTCCACGCGAAGATGGAAGAGACGGGCGCCGTGCTGGCGGGAGAGCTTTCCGGCCACATCTTCTTCCGCGAGCGCTGGTTCGGTTTCGACGACGGCATCTATGCCAGTGCGCGGCTGCTGGAGGTGCTCTCTTCCAGCGGGGACAGCAGTGCGCGGATCTTTTCCCGCCTTCCGGAGAGCGTGAGTACGCCGGAGCTGGTCATGTCCACCGAGGAGGGTGAGCAGTACGAGTTGATGCGGCGTTTTCTCGCCGTCGCCCAGTTTCCCGGTTGCCGCGTGATCAACCTGGATGGCTTGCGTGTGGAGATGGAGGAGGGGTGGGGTCTGGTGCGCGCCTCCAATACCATGCCGGCGCTGACGTTCCGTTTCGAGGCGCGCAATGCCGAGGCGCTGGGCCGTATCCAGAGCGACTTTCGACAACAGTTCCAGGAGTTCGAGCCTGCTCTCGAACTGCCATTCTGATCCGAGGGGCATGCCGCGGAACGGGTGGCGTGCCGTTGTCTTCCCGGGAGAGATTCATGAAGCAGGAGAGTGCGAAGAAGTTCGCCGAGGTGCTCACCGAGGCGCTGCCCTACATCCGCCGCTTTTCAGGCAGGACGGTGGTCATCAAGTATGGTGGCAACGCCATGGTGGACGATGCCCTCAAGAGCGGCTTTGCCCGAGACGTGGTGCTGCTCAAGCTGGTGGGCATCAATCCGGTGGTGGTGCACGGGGGCGGACCCCAGATCGGCAGTCTGCTCCGCAAGATCGGCAAGGAGTCGGAGTTCGTGCAGGGGATGCGGGTGACCGATGCCGAGACCATGGATGTGGTGGAGATGGTGCTCGGTGGCCTCGTCAACAAGGAGATCGTCAACCTCATCCATCGGCACGGGGGCAACGCGGTCGGGCTGACCGGCAAGGACGGGGATCTGATCCGCGCCCGCAAGCTGCACCTCCCCGCGGCAGAGTCACAGGCGGGGATGGATGCCCCCGAGATCATCGATCTCGGTCATGTGGGGGAGGTGGAGAGCATCGATCCGGCCGTGGTGGACATGCTCGTCCAGGGGGATTTCATTCCGGTCATCGCCCCGATCGGGGTGGGAGAGGATGGCTTCTCCTACAATATCAACGCCGATCTGGTGGCTGGCCGGATGGCGGAGGTGCTCTCCGCGGAGAAGCTGATTCTTCTCACCAACACCCCTGGTGTGCTCGATCCCGACGGCAGGCTGCTCACCGGTCTGTCGGCGGCGGACGTGAAACGGCTCATCACCGAAGGGGTGATCGCCGGAGGCATGCTGCCCAAGGTGAACTGTGCCCTCGATGCGGTCAACTCCGGGGTGCGCAGCGCCCACATCATCGACGGCCGGGTGGAGCATGCCGTGCTGCTGGAACTCTTCTCCGACAGCGGGGTGGGAACCCTGATCAGGGGATAGCCGCGACCGCTCAGCGATCACTCCCGGTGCCGAGCAGCTCCCTCAACCGCTTGAGGTAGCCGGCGTACTCCTGCTCCACCTGCCGGCGCTCCAGTCTCTTCTCTTCCACCAACTGCCGGCTGCGCTGGATCTGCTCGTTGAGGGTCCGGATCTCCTCCTCCAGCTCGGGCGGGACCGCCTCACCACGCCGTTCCAGCTCCGCCGCCTGGTGGCGTTTCTCGTCGAGCTGGAGGCGCAGGTGGTCCATCCTCGCCTCGGCGATGCCCACGAGCTGGTCGATGGCGGTGAGCTTGGAGTCGCGGCTGTGGAAGAGGTCCTGTTCGGTGTGAAAGGTGTTGAGAAGCTGCCGGTCCTGCGCCTCCTGCTCCTCGCGCCGGCGCCGCTCCTCCTCCTCTCGCATCCTCGTCTGGCGTTCCCGCGCGATCTCCTCGGCGCTCTTGGCCGGTGCGACCCTCTCCACCGGCAGCCCCTCTTCGTTGAGCAGGGTGCGGCCGTAGCGGGCGTCCTCCGGAGGGATGGTGTCCGAGTAGTGCACGTTGCCCTCCGCATCGACCCACTTGTAGAGGGTGCCGGCGGAGAGGGAACAGCTCACCGCCAGGAGCAGCCAGGGCAGGGCGCGCCTGAGCAACCGTTTGCGGGTGGGAATGCGGTATCGGGTCATCGACTCTCGGGGCTGGGCGAAACAGGGGATCCTACATCTTACTGCCAACCGGGATCTTCTTCCACGGACCCCACAGTCTCCGGAAGGTTCCCTCAATCCGACAGAGCGCTCTCCTGGCAGCCCGTCGGATTTCAAGCTGAAGGTCCCTCTGCCTCTCGGGGCCCCGCGGAAAGCACCAGAACCTGCCGGCCTGTCAAAGTCCGACAGACTGCGAGCCCGAAAATTGCGTGAAGCCGCTTGATATTGCATTCAACTTTATCAGGCTGTTGAAAAACACCGTTTTTCGGCAGCCTGTGCCGCGGTGCAGGGATGCACCGCCGTTTTCAATGACGAAAG